>NZ_BAOX01000396.1:0-3575 GCF_000813105.1 Rhodococcus sp. BS-15
TGTGCTGCGGCCCTTCGCATTCCTCGGATCAGCGAATCACAGATTCAATCCGCGGCCGATGATCTCCTTCATGATCTCGGTGGTGCCGCCGTAGATAGTCTGCACACGGGAGTCCATGTACGCCTTGGCGATCGGGTATTCCTTCATGTAGCCGTAGCCACCGTGCAGCTGCAGACACCTGTCGATCAGTTTGACCTGATTCTCGGTGGTCCACCACTTCGCCATCGCGGCTTCCTGGACGGTCAACTTGTCTGCGTTGAGCAGTTCGATGAACTTGTCCACCATGATGCGGGTGGCGGTGGTTTCGGTGGCCAACTCCGCCAACACGAAGCGCGTGTTCTGGAACTTGCCGATCGACTTTCCGAACGCCTTGCGGTCACGGCAGTACTGAATGGTCATGTCCAGCGCCGATTCCATCGCCGCGGCAGCGACGACGGCGATGGAGAGCCGCTCCTGGGGCAAGTTCTGCATCAGGTAGATGAAGCCCATGCCCTCGTCGCCGAGCAGGTTGGCGGCGGGCACGCGAACGTCGGTGAAGCTGAGTTCGGCGGTGTCCTGGGCCTTCATGCCGATCTTGTCCAGGTTACGGCCTCGCTCGAATCCGGGCATGTCGCGTTCGACGACCAGCAGGCTGAAGCCCTGTGCGCCCTTCTCGGGGTCGGTGCAGGCCACGACGATCACCAGATCGGCATTGATTCCGTTGGTGATGAACGTCTTCGAGCCGTTGAGCACCCAGTCGTCACCGTCACGTACGGCCTTGGTCTTGATGCCCTGCAGGTCGCTTCCGGTGCCCGGCTCGGTCATCGCGATCGCCGTGATCAGTTCGCCGGAGCAGAATCCGGGGAGCCAGCGCTGCTTCTGCTCGTCGTTCGCAAGATCGATCAGGTACGGCGCGACGACATCGTTGTGCAGGGTGAACCCGATACCGCTGTACCCGCCGCGGGTGGTTTCCTCGGTGACGATGGCGTTGTAGCGAAAGTCCTTGACTCCGCCGCCGCCGAACTCCTCGGGCGCTGCCGTTCCGAGGAAGCCCTGCTTACCGGCCTCGACCCAGACGCCGCGATCGACGATGTTCTGCTCTTCCCACTTCGCGTGGTTCGGCGCTACATGCTGATCGAGAAATTTCCGGTACGACTCCCGGAACAGCTCGTGCTCGGGCTCGAAAAGTGTGCGTTCCACGAATGTCTCCTTGTTCGGTGCATACCGGCAGCGACCACGCGAAATCTCTACGGATCTCGGTCGCCGGTACGACTGACGTCACAGGGAAACACTACGTCCGCGGTGTCGGGTCGGTCGATGACCAAAACGCGCGCGATCCGTGACCGACCTCGCTAACGACCTCGTGTGCCTGCACTCCTCGCGAGCGCCGAGACGATCGGGTAGCCGAGAAGGATGCCCACCGAACCCCAGGCGATACCGCCGAGCTCGACCGATCCGACGGACAGTGTCAGATCACCGATTCCGGCGACGAGCGCCGCAGCGACGACCGTGAGATTGACCGGATCGGTGAAGTCGACCTTCGCGTCGGTCCAGATGCGTACGCCGAGCAGCCCGATGAGTCCGTACAGCACCAGGGTTGCGCCGCCGATGACCCCGTCGGGCGCGGTGAAGATCAGTGCACCGAACTTGGGCGAGAACGCGAGCACCATCGCGGTGATCGACGCGACCCAGTACGCGGCGGTCGAGTAGACGCGAGTGGCGGCCATGACGCCGATGTTCTCTGCGTAGGTAGTGGTTCCCGAACCGCCGCCGGCTCCCGCGAGTGTCGTCGCCAGCCCGTCGGCGATCAATGCGTCACCGGCCACGTCGTCGAGGTTCTTGCCGGTCATCGCGGCGACGGCTTTGACGTGCCCCACGTTCTCGGCGACGAGGACGATCACCACGGGCAGCGCCACGAGGATCACCGACAGCTCGAAGGACGGACCACGAAACTCGGGCAGACCGATCCAGCTCGCCGCGCTCAGTGCGTCGAGACGCGCTTGCGCGATTCCCCCCCGTGACGGCGGCGAACACCCAACCCACGACGACACCGAGCAGAATTCCGAGTCGCCCGATCAAACCGGGTCCGAGAGCCGTCGCCAACAGAATCGCGATCAGGGTGACGGCTGCGATCAGCGGCTGTGCCTCGAACGACGTGGTGGCGGCCGGTGCCAGGTTCAGCCCGATCAGCACGACGACGGCACCGGTCACGACGGGCGGCATGGCCGCGTCGAGTACCCGTTGGCCCGCGAACTTCACCACGAGGCCGACGGCTGCCAATACGACGCCGACACACAGAACCGCTCCGAGTTGGGCGGCGGGTCCGTTCGCTTGGGTGGCACCGAGCGGGGCCAGGAAAGCGAAGGACGAACCCAGATAGCTGGGAACACGCCCTCGGGTGATGACGAGAAACAGCGCCGTTCCTATGCCCGAGAACAGCAGCGTCGTCGAGACCGGAAATCCGGTGATCGTCGGAACCAGCAGTGTCGCACCGAACATCGCGACGACGTGCTGCATTCCGATACCGATGGTGCGTGGCCACGTCAATCGTTCGTCGGGCGAGACCACCGCCCCGGCTTCGACGGTCTTTCCGTTTCCGTGCAGCGTCCAACCCAGAGTTCTCATGATGGAAGGCAACACTATTGGATCAGCCGAGGATCGCGCTCACTGCCTCGCGGGCAGCGGCGGTGCTGTCCGTCTTCAGGGCTGCGGCGGCCGCTTCCTTGCACTGATCGAGCGTGACCGTCGCCAGCTTCGACCCCACGTGCGCGACGGCAGCCGATGCCGCTGACAGCGAGGTGATGCCGAGTCCGACCAACACGCAGGCCAGAAGCGGATCGGCAGCGGCCTCACCGCAGACACCAACAGGCTTGCCCGCCTTGGCTCCCGCGGCCGCGGTGTGCGCCACGAGTGCCAATACGGCCGGCTGCCACGGATCGGTCAGGCCGGCGAGCTGAGCGGACATACGGTCGGCGGCCATCGTGTACTGAGCCAGGTCGTTGGTGCCGATCGACAGGAAGTCGACGTGCTCGAGGATGTGTTCGGCGAGCAGAGCGGCGGCGGGGATCTCGATCATGACGCCGGGGGTGAGTCCGCGCTCGCGCACGTCGGCGGCGAAGTCCTTCGCCTCCAGCGCGGTCGCGATCATCGGAGCCATCACCCACGGGGAGGAGTCGGTCGCCTTGGCGGCCGCTGCGATGCTGTCGAGCTGGCGGTACAGAATCCCTCGGTCGGCCTCGGCGATGCGGATGCCGCGGATGCCCAGTGCCGGGTTGGCTTCGTCGGGATGCGTGGCGAACCGAAGTGGCTTGTCCGAGCCTGCGTCGAGAGTTCGCACGACGACCTTCTTGCCCGCGAACGCGTCGAGTACCTGGGCGTAGATCTCGGCCTGCTCGTCGACGGTGGGTTCGGAGTCGCGGTCGAGGAAGCACAGTTCGGTACGAAACAGTCCGACGCCGTCCGCTGCGCTGGACCGTGCTGCGCGAGCACCGGCACCGTCCTGGACGTTGGCCAGAATGTCGACCGCATGGCCGTCGGCGGTGGTACCGGGGCCGACCCACTGGGACACTCGGTCCAGCTCGTCGCGGGCAGAGACG
>NZ_BAOX01000395.1:0-3604 GCF_000813105.1 Rhodococcus sp. BS-15
TGCGCACCGAGAACCGCAGCATCGGCCCCGCAGGCGATGGCCTTGGCGAGGGCACCGGAGGTGGTGATGTCGCCGTCGGCGATGACGTGCACGTAGCGCCCGCCGGTTTCGTCCAGGTAGTCCCGACGTGCTGCGGCCGCATCGGCGATGGCGGTGGCCATCGGAACGCCGATACCGAGCACCTCACCGGTGGTCGTGCCACCTTCGACCGAGCCGTACCCGACGATGACGCCTGCCGCGCCGGTGCGCATCAGGTGCAGTGCGGTGCGGTGATCGCTCACGCCGCCGGCGATGACGGGAACATCGAGCTCCGCGATGAAGGTCTTGAGGTTCAGCGGCTCGTCCTCACCGTGAGCAACGTGCTCGGCGGAGATGATCGTGCCCTGGATGACCAGCAGATCCAGGCCCGATGCCACGAGGGCAGGCGTGAGCGAGCGAGCGTTCTGCGGGCTCACCCGAACGGCGACGGTCACCCCGGAGTCACGGACCTGACCGACCGCTGCTGCCAGCAGATCCGGCCGAATCGGCGCGGAGTGCAGTTCCTGCAGAAAGGCGATCGGGGCGTCGGGATCGAGATCGGTCTCGGCGATGTGGATCAGCTGATCGAGCTTGGCCTGCACGTCCGAGTGGCGCGCCCACAGTCCCTCACCGTTGATGACCCCCAGCCCACCCTGGCGACCCAGCTCGATGGCGAACTCGGGCGAGACCAGAGCATCGGTCGGATGCGCCAGAACGGGAATGTCGAAGCGGTACGCGTCGAGCTGCCATGCCGTCGACACCTCCTTCGACGAGCGGGTACGACGGGACGGCACGATGTCGATGTCGTCCAACTGGTAGGTGCGGCGGGCTTCTCTGCCCATGCCGATTTCAACGAGGTCGCGCACGCGCGCACCTTTCTACTTCGAGAGCGAATCGAGTCGGCCGAGGAAAGGCCGACGCGACTATCGGGTGGTGTAGTTCGGGGCCTCTGCGGTCATCGTGATGTCGTGCGGGTGGCTCTCCTTGAGCCCGGCCGCAGTGATCTGCACGAACTGAGCGTTCTGCAGATCCTCGATCGAGGTGGAACCGGTGTACCCCATCGCAGCGCGCAGACCACCGGTGAGCTGGTGGATGACCTGGTTCAACGGTCCGCGGTACGGGACGCGACCTTCGATGCCCTCGGGCACCAACTTGTCCTCGGCCAGCACATCGTCCTGGAAGTAGCGGTCCTTGGAGAACGACTTCGCTCCCCCTCGTCCCTGCATCGCGCCGAGCGAACCCATGCCGCGGTAGCTCTTGAACTGCTTGCCGCCCACCAGAATCAGCTCACCCGGGGACTCCGCGGTGCCGGCCAGCAACGATCCGAGCATGGCGGTCGACGCCCCGGCAGCGAGTGCCTTGGCGATGTCACCGGAGAACTGCAGACCGCCGTCGGCGATGACCGGCACACCGTGCGGCTTGCACGCGGCGACGGCTTCGAGGATTGCGGTGATCTGCGGAGCGCCGACGCCTGCGACCACACGGGTGGTGCAGATCGATCCCGGTCCGACGCCCACCTTGACCGCGTCCGCACCTGCCTCGACGAGGGCGAGTGCGCCCGCGCGGGTGGCCACGTTGCCGCCGACGACCTGTACGCGGTCGCCCACCTCGGCTTTGAGCTTGCTGACCATCTCGAGTACCTGCGAATTGTGGCCGTGCGCGGTGTCGACGATGATGACGTCCACCCCGGCGTCGGTCAGTGCCATCGACCGAGCCCAGGCATCCTGCCCGACGCCCACAGCGGCACCGACCAGCAGGCGACCGTCACGGTCCTTGGTGGCATCGGGGTGCTGCTCGGTCTTGACGAAGTCCTTCACGGTGATCAGGCCGGTGAGTGCGCCCTTGCCATCCACGATCGGCAACTTCTCGATCTTGTGGCGACGCAGCAGGCCGAGCGCCGCTTCCGCGGTGACGCCCTCCTGCGCGGTGATCAACGGTGCCTTGGTCATCACGTCGGCGACGCGCCGGTTCTGATCGACCTCGAACCGCATGTCGCGGTTGGTGATGATGCCGACCAACGCGCCGGTCTCGTCGGTGACGGGAAGTCCGGAGATACGGAAGCGCGCACACATGGCGTCGACCTCGGCCAACGAGTCGGTGGGCTTGCACGTGACGGGGTCGGTGACCATCCCGGCCTCCGAGCGCTTGACCGTCTCGACCTGGGACGCCTGATCCTGCAGCGACAGGTTGCGGTGCAGCACGCCCATACCGCCCGCGCGGGCCATGGCGATGGCCATCCGGGCCTCGGTGACGGTATCCATGGCGGAGCTGACCAGCGGCACCCGCAGGCGAATCTCGCGGGTGATCTGGCTGGAGGTGTCGACCGAGCTGGGAATCAGATCCGAAGCGGCCGGCAGCAGCAGGACGTCGTCGAACGTGAGGCCGAGCATCGCGACCTTGTTGGGATCGTCGCCGCCTGTGCGGACGTGGGCTCCGGGACTACTCATGCGAATCTGGCCCTCCCTAGAGCCTGGTTGCACTTCGGCGCGGCGTGCGGCCGGTGAGAGCTCGCAGGCGCACCGCAGTGCGGGATTGGAGAACGGATGGAGTTTCGGCACTTGCACTCATCTGTTCAGCGCCGTGAACCATGGTATCGGCTAGGGCACAACCAGTGCGAATGCCTCCCGCTGTGAGTGGCCTTCGAGCACCGAAATCGCGGTCCGCAGCATTGTCGGCGGCGGACGCGTCCGGCATGTCGCATTCGAACGGCTGGCGCAGACCCACCAGTCCTGCGTACCGTGGAGGCGTGCGCGATCAACTGCCTCCCGGTCTACCCCCGGATCCCTTCGCCGGAGACCCAGCCGACCCGTCGGCCGCCCTCGACGCTATCGAGCCCGGCCAACCCCTAGATCCTCAGGAGCGCCTGGCCGTCGAAGAGGACCTGGCGGACCTGGCCGTCTACGAGGCACTGCTCGGCCACCGCGGCATTCGCGGACTGGTCGTGTGCTGCGAGGATTGCCAGCAGGACCACTACCACGACTGGGACATGTTGCGGGCCAACCTTCTGCAGCTCCTGGTCGACGGCACCGTCCGGCCTCACGAGCCTGCCTACGACCCCGTGCCCGACGCCTACGTGACCTGGGATTACTGCCGCGGTTTCGCGGACGCCTCGATGAACGACGCCTTGCACGGCGACGGATTCGACAGCTGACTTTTTCGACACCTCCGCACGAAGAAGCCCGACACGATCATCGTGTCGGGCTTCTTCGTTGTTCGGGAGGGACGCGAAAACCGGTCAGCTGCCGCCGGAGGGAACCGACATGCGGTCGCGGTTCTCCGACGAGCTACTACCACCGGCAGTCGCCGTCGGCTGATCGGGCGCGTCGAGCACCGTCGGTGTGACGTTCGTGGTCGTTGTCGGACTCGGAGTCGTCGTCGTGGGTGGAGCCACGGGCGTCGTCGTTGTCGGAGCCGGAGTGGTCGGCACACCCGTGGTGTCGGGCGTGACCTGCTCCACCGGTGCCGGTGGCACGAAGACCTCGGGACTGGGGACCGGAGCCGGCGGAACCGGAGCCGGAGCCTGGGGCGGCACAGGCGCGGGCAGCGTGAGTGCCTGCAGTTCCTGCAGCAGACGCGCCAGCCACTA
>NZ_BAOX01000394.1:0-3608 GCF_000813105.1 Rhodococcus sp. BS-15
CGTCCTACCGCTGATCAGCGGTAGGACGGCAAGTCTCAACTTCAACTCGAGACCCACCTGTCACACACTCCGTCGATGCGCGACAATGGACCGGTGAACGAGCCTCAGGACACCTCTGTCGACACCGAGGAGAACGCAGTGCGCACCCCCGAGCGGGGCTCACGGCTGTACCCACGAGTGACGAGCTTTCGCTCTCGGCGCGGAGCGCTGACCGAGGCTCAGCAGAGCACCTGGGACAACCTCTGGCCCCGTATCGGCCGTGATGTCGCCGACGATCGGATCGATATCGACGCCTGGTTCGGCCGCAGCGGCCCGGCGATCCTCGAGATCGGGTCGGGGACCGGAACGGCCACCACGGCGATGGCCTCGGCCGAGCCGCACGTCAACCTCATGGCCGTCGAGGTCTACCGCCCGGGCCTCGCGCAGACGCTGCAGCAGATCGAACGAGAAGGCATCGAGAACATTCGGTTGCTGCGCGGTGACGCGATGGACGTGCTCGAGAACATGCTCTCGTCGGAGTCGTTGACCGGTGTTCGTGTCTTCTTTCCCGATCCCTGGCCCAAGGTTCGCCACCACAAGCGTCGCCTGCTGCAGGGGCCGACGTTCGCCATGATCGCGGATCGACTGAAGCCGGGTGGCGTTCTGCACGTGGCCACCGATCATGCCGAATACGCTGAGTGGATTGCCGAGGCCGGGAACGCCGAACCCGGTTTGACCGTTCTCGATTGGGAATCGCCCATGACACACGAGCGGCCGGTGACCAAGTTCGAGGGCAAGGCACAGCAGGTCGGTAGCTCGGTGACGGAATTGATCTGGGGAAAGAAGACAGCATGAGCGTCAGTACGGACATGCCCGACACCGTGATCGACCCCTCCCAACTCGGTGCGATCGGTGAATCGCGCCACAACAAACGCGTCCTGCTGGTCTGGGACGCCCCCAACCTGGACATGGGCCTCGGGGCGATTCTGGGTGGTCGACCCACCGCCGCCTACCGGCCGCGATTCGATGCACTGGGCCGATGGCTGCTCAGCCGCACCGCCGAACTCTCCACCTCGGGCACCGCCACTCTCGAACCCGAGGCGACAGTGTTCACCAACATCGCTCCCGGCAGCGCCGATGTCGTCCGACCCTGGGTCGAAGCATTGCGTAACGTGGGCTTCGCGGTGTTCGCCAAGCCCAAGGTCGACGAGGACAGTGACGTCGACGCAGACATGCTCGACCATATCGACTTCCGCAACCGTGACGGCGGCCTCGCCGGGGTCATGGTCGCGTCCGCCGACGGTCAAGCGTTCAAGGGTCCTTTGGAGGCCATCGCAGCGACCGGAGTGCCCGTACAGGTGCTGGGATTCCGGGAGCACGCAAGCTGGGCTGTCACGTCGGACATCCTGGAGTTCCTCGATCTCGAGGAGATTCCGGGCGTCTTCCGTGAACCACTGCCTCGGGTGAGTCTGGATTCGCTCCCCGACGAAGGCGCGTGGCTGCAGCCCTTCCGACCGCTGTCCGCCCTGCTCGTCGGGCGCCAAGGAGTTTCTTAAGTGTTCGCCAGATGGGGAGACATCGTCTACCGCCTGCGGTACACCGTCATCGGTGTCATGGTGGCCGGACTGTTGGGCTTCGCTGCCTACGGTCTCGATCTCAACAGCCATCTCAGCCAGAGCGGTTGGGACGATCCGACCTCGGAGTCGGCTCAGGCTGCCCGCCTGGCGGACACCACGTTCGGCCGCGACAAGCAGGGTGACGTCATCGTCCTCTACACCGCGCCGCAAGGCTCGACCATCGACGATCCGGAGTTCCAGTCCAAGATCGTCGCCAATCTCGATTCCCTGGTCACCGACCATCCCGATCAGATCGACAAGGTCAACGGCAGTTACTTCAAGACGGCGGGCGCACCCAATCTCGCGGCCCTCGGTACCACCGACAAGCAGCAGGCCATCGCCAGTATTGCCATCAAAGGCGACAACGACACCGAGCTGACCAACAACTTCCAGGCCGTCAAGGATGTCTTCTACATCGACGGTGTCGACGTACAGGTGACCGGGCTCCAAGCCGTCGCGGGCGCGTTGCAGTCGACTATGGCCGGCGACATCCACCGCATGGAGCTACTGGCCATCCCGGCCGTCGCGGTGCTGCTGTTCTTCATCTTCGGTGGCGTCGTGGCCGCCGCCCTCCCGTTGATCATCGGTGGGCTGACGGTCGTCGGAGCCAACGGCATCGTGAAGGTGTTCACCAACTTCACCGAGGTCAATTCGTTCGTCGCGCCCGTGGTCTCGCTCGTCGGCCTCGGTTTGGCCATCGACTACGGACTCTTCATCGTGTCGAGATTCCGAGAAGAACTGGGCGACGGCTATACGACGCCACAGGCCGTGCGCCGCACCGTCATGACGGCCGGTCGCACCGTCGTGTTCTCCGCGACGATGATCGTCGCGTCCCTGGGCGGCCTGCTGTTGTTCCCGCAGGGCTTCCTCAAGTCGGTGGCCTACGGCTCCATCGCCACGGTCGCGCTCGCGGCGCTGACTGCCATCACGATTCTGCCCGCGATGCTGGCCATCCTCGGCCCTCGCGTCGACGCACTCGGTCTGAAATTCATGCGCAAGACCAAGTCGAGCGAGGAGATCGAGAACGGCATGTGGGGCCGGCTCACCCGCTGGGTGATGCGCAACCCCGTCAAGGTCACCGTGCCGATCGTGCTCGGGCTGGTGCTCCTGACGCTGCCCGTCGGCAACATCAAATTCGGCGGGATCAACGAGACCTACCTGCCTCCCGACAACGTCACCCGCGTCGCGCAGGGTGAATTCGATTCGCTCTTCCCCGGCCAGCGCACCGAGCCCATAAAATTGGTGATCAGCGATGCGCAGGGTGCCACCCTCGCGGCGATCACCAATCAGGCGAACAATGCGCCCGGACTCGTCGAGCCGTTCTCCCCGGTCGGTGCCAGCAAGGACGGCATCATCGTCTTCAAGGCCGGGCTGGTCGATCGTAACGACTCCAAGCCGGCGATCGACTTCCTGCGCAGCATCGACGTGCCCGAGGGTTCGACGGTCCTCGTCGGCGGCACACCTGCCATCGAACAGGACTCGATCAGTGCGCTCATAGACAAGCTTCCGTTGATGGCCGTCCTGGTGGTGTTCATCGTGACGCTGCTGATGTTCCTGACGTTCGGATCGTTGGTGTTGCCGATCAAGGCGGTGCTCATGACCGTCCTCGGCCTGGGTGCCACCATGGGCATCTTGACGTGGATATTCATCGACGGCAACGGCGCTGGGCTGATGAATTTCACCCCGGGACCGATCATGGCTCCGGTGTTGGTGCTGATCATCTCGATTGTGTTCGGCCTGTCCACGGACTACGAGGTATTCCTGCTCTCACGGATGGTCGAGGCTCGCGAAAAGGGTGCCAGCACAAGCGAAGCCATTCGGATCGGCACCTCGCATACCGGACGCATCATCACCGCGGCAGCATTGATTCTCATCGTCGTCACCGGGGCGTTCGCGTTCTCCGATCTGGTGATGATGAAGTACATCGCTTACGGCATGATCGCGGCCTCATCATCGACGCCACCCTCATCCGCATGTTCCTCGTGCCCGCCACGATGAAACTGCTCGGCGACG
>NZ_BAOX01000393.1:0-3618 GCF_000813105.1 Rhodococcus sp. BS-15
AGCCGGGAGCAGTAGAACGGTCGAACGTCTGGGCAGGGCCGTCATGGCACCGATACCGATGCTGACGGCGAGTCAGCAGGCCAGGGCGGAACCGTCTACCCAGCCGCCGCCGGCCATGCCGTGTGCGGCCACCGCGAGCGTCGCGGTGACGATACCGACAGCTCCGCCGCGAAGCGGGGCGGCAGAGCTGTCGGTCATCGGTTGTGCAGGGGTCAGCGAACGCCGAGACGGGCGAGCAGATCGGCCTCGATGCCGTCCAGCTCTGCGGAGATGGCGGCGTGTGCGGTCTTGCGGCGAGCGGGCGGCATCTGCTCGGATGCGCGGACAGCGGTGGTCAGATCGTCCAGACGCTCGCTGATCGCGGCACCGAAGCTCTTGGTCTCTGGATCGGAGTGGCGCGCACCGATGGTGCTCAGCGACTTCTCGGCTCCGGCGATGCGGGCGCTGAGCTTGCCGCCGTGGCCGGTGTACTCGCTGAGCTGATCGGGAGCGACACCGAGTTGCTGCGCCTTGCGGCTGTCGAGCTGCGCGCGAACGACCGTCGCACCGCGGTAGAGGATGGGGGCCAACACCGGAATCAGCAGCCGAGCGATGCCGAGGTACTTGCGGATCTGAGCCACACTCAGCGTTCCCTGCACGGCAGCCTTCTGCTGGGCCTTCAGAGCAGAAACCTGGGCCTTCTCGACGTTCTTCTGGGACTTCGCTTCCACTGCGCTGAGCTTGCGCTGCGCCTTGGCGATGGACTTCAACTGCTTGCGCTCGTTCTTCGCGCCCAGCTTCGCTTCGAGTGTTGCCTTGTGCTTGAGCGCCTTGGCCTCTGCCTTGCGAGTGGCTCGACCCTTACGCTTGCGGAACAAACCCATCGAAAAGGCTCCTGACGTGTGCTGCTAGGCGGGAACAGTGCGTTACCCCCACCCTAAGGCAGTCGACGGTCGCGGGCTGTCGGAGGGCTGACCTAGTGTCTAGCAGTGTGAACGGTCAACGAGAAGCAGCGCCCGTGTTGCTCGATGCCGGATCGTTGACGCGGTGCAGGCATCGGCTCTATCTCGATACCGCGTACGGATCGTTGCTGCGTGGTGAACCCGAGAACCCAGGGGTACGGCAGCGCCGAGAAGCAGCTCAGGCTCACCGCGAGAACGTCCGCGCGCAGTTGGCCGTGGACGATCCGACGCTGTGGACCGAGATCGACGAACCCACTGCCCGCGACGCAGCCGACGCCACCGTCGCCGCCTGTCGGGCCGGAGTGGAACGCATCTGGAATGCGGTACTGCCCCTCGAACGCGATACCGGCCGACGCGGTCGCAGCGAATTGCTCGTCCGCGACGCGGCGGGCGGGTACATCCCGGTGATCGTGGTCAACCACAAGGTCACCGACCCCGGCCGCGGCGCGCGCACCACCCCACTCGACCGGTGGGCTCCGTCGTTCGACGAGACCCGCAAGGTGCGCAGTCAGCTACGCGACCAGCTCCGGCTCGCTCACCTGTATCGCATGTTGGCGCACGAGGGCCTGGCCACGGCCACACCCGTCGGCGGCGCAGTGGGCTACAAGGGCGAATGCATGCTGGTGCACGACCTCACCACGGTCCTCGGTGAATACGACACCCGCTTCGCAGACCGGCTCTCGGTTGCCCAGGGTGCCGCGTTCACCGTTCCCTCCCAGGTCAGTGAATGTCGTTCGTGTTCGTGGTGGTTCGACTGCAAGCCGCAACTCGAGGCCGTTCGTGACGTCTCCCTGGTCGCGTCGGGCTCTCGCGCCGATGTGCTGCGCAGTGCCGGCGTGCGCACCATCGACGAGTTGGCGCAGTGGACCGGCCCGGCCCCCGAGGAATGGCCCTTCGGAAACTTCGACGACGCCGTGTCCGCGGCGCTGGCCTGGCGAGCCGACGTGCCATTGCTGCGGCGCTCGGAGACCGTGACGGTGCACCGCGCTGACGTCGAGGTGGACGTGGACATGGAGAGCTACCAGGAACACGGTGCCTACCTGTGGGGCACGCTGCTCACCGAGGCAGGCGGGCCGCCGCCGACGTACCGCGGTTTCGTCACCTGGGACCCGCTGCCGACCGTGGACGAGGGCCGCTCGTTCGCGGTGTTCTGGAACTGGTTGATGGACACCAGGGCCGATGCGGCCGCGCGCGGCAAAACCTTTGCTGCGTACTGCTATTCGCGTCAAGCCGAGGACAAATGGCTGCTCGATTCGGCCCGTCGATTCGCGGACGTTCCCGGGGTTCCTACCGAGGCGCAGATTCGCGAGTTCATCGACAGCGAGCAGTGGGTGGATATCTACCAGGCCGTGAGCGATCAGTTCATCTGCCCGAACGGCAAGGGACTGAAGAAGATTGCGCCGGTCGCAGGATTCGCGTGGCGTGACGACGAGGCCGGCGGCGAGGCGTCGATGGGGTGGTATCGGGAAGCCGTCGGATACGACGCGGAGCCCGACCACACGCAGCGCGAGCGACTGCTCGTCTACAACGAGGACGATGTTCTGGCGACGAAAGTGTTGCGCGAGTGGATGTCCGACCGCGCGGAGAACGAGATCCCGACGGTGGCGGACCTGCGCGCTCGCGCGTGACCCCGCCTCGATCGGCGGGGCCACGTAGTAACTTCTAGCGCGGAGCCATGCGGATCGCGCCGTCCATGCGGATGGTTTCGCCGTTGAGGTAATCGTGCTCGGCGATCATCTGGACCAACTGCGCGTACTCGGTGGGCTGCGCCAGACGTGAGGGGAACGGTACCGAGGCCTCGAGGCCCTGACGGTATTCCTCGGTGACGCCGGCCAGCATCGGGGTGTCGACGATGCCGGGCGCGATCGTATTGACGCGGATGCCGACCTGGGCCAGGTCGCGAGCTGCGGTGATGGTCATCGCGTGCACGCCGCCCTTGGACGCGGTGTACGCGATCTGGCCGATCTGGCCCTCGAACGCCGCGACCGACGCGGTGTTGATGACGACGCCGCGCTGGCCCGCATCGTCGACGGTCGACTGCGACTGCATCCGGTTCGCGGCCAGCCGCATCACGTTGAACGTGCCGAGCAGGTTGATGGTGATGACGGTGCGGAACAGCTCGAGATCGTGCGGTCCCTTCTTGGACAGGATGCGTCCCGCCCAGCCCACGCCTGCGCAGTTGACGACGATGCGCAGGGGAACACCGGATGCGACGATGGTATCCAGCGCGGCCTCGACCTCTGCTTCGCTGGTCACGTCCGCGGGGAGCAGTGTCACCCCGGCCGGGACGCTGTCTCCGGCACGCTCGATGGACTGCGGCAGATCGAGCCCGAACACGGTGACGCCCGCGGCGGCCAGACGCGCTGCCGTAGCGGCTCCGAGGCCCGATGCCCCGCCGGTGACAAGTGCTGCTGTTCCTGAAATCTCCACGTCGTACGATCCCCTTCGCTCACAGTGACGGGCCGCGGCACAGGCAGCGACCTCGTGGTCGTTCTGCACCATAACCGGCGGGGGGACCTCATGTGCCGTCGGGCACCGAAGATCCATCACCGCCGGATGTGACCGGAGTGGTCGTACTCGACTCGGTGCGCACCCTCGCCCAGGTCGTCGAGCAGAATCGTCGCCGCCACGGGGCGGCCCGGAGGCAGGAGCCGGACCGTCACCGCGCCCGCTTCGG
>NZ_BAOX01000392.1:0-3628 GCF_000813105.1 Rhodococcus sp. BS-15
GCTGCGCGTCGTGCTGACGCAACATATCGAGGTGATCGAGCTGATGCGGTCGGTGTTCAAGCGCTATTTCGATGAGGCCGAGTACGCCGATCAGCGGACCTTGAAGTCCATCAGGGAGATCGCGGAGGGTCTGGGCAAGTGAAGCTTCATGCTGCGGTCCGTGTGCTCGGTGTCGCTATGAAACTGAACAGATGCAGCCCTGCTGGCGAATCGATATTTGCGCTGAGACTCGATAGTGATTGAATTGCATTCATTAGAGGG
Organism: Rhodococcus sp. BS-15; assembly: GCF_000813105.1. Lineage (NCBI taxonomy): Bacteria > Bacillati > Actinomycetota > Actinomycetes > Mycobacteriales > Nocardiaceae > Rhodococcus > Rhodococcus sp. BS-15. The sequence continues at coordinate 262 of NZ_BAOX01000392.1, forward strand.
ACAATTGAGAGTCGCGCACGGATCTCTGGCAGGTGCGGACTCACGCTGACGATCACGGATGCACTCGGCGATGACGCGCACTCCGCGTCCGAGTACGTCAGCACCGCCCTAGTCGGATTCTTTTTCTGGGGCACAGACGTATTTTTCGGAACCTGTTGGTTCCTGATTTTGTTGGTGACATCGCCAATTCACGGCGGCGGCGTTTGGACCACCCGGCGCACTGCTCCGTCAGCGTCCTTCGCTATCGAGCAGAACGCTGCGGCTACCTTGCTGCTGTAGCGGCCGCGCGTTCTGTTCGATCACCGCTCGAAATTTATCGAGCTGTTCGGCCGAGGCCTGGACCGGAGTGGTCATCACGATCCACTGCACGCCCTCGGTGCACGGGGGAGTGGTGAGGGATCCGGTGTAGCGCACGTTCGTCCGGTCGGCAGGCAGCAGTTGTGAAGGATCGAAATCATCGAGCTCTGCGGTCCGACCGACAGGAGGCAACTCGTCGAAGTAGTTCCCCAGTGCCGCATTGGGTGCGCCCCTGTCGATGAGGACCCCGACAACGGTGATGCTTCCGTCCTCGGCGGTGTGCACCAGATGCAATTCGGCGTCGTGACGGACGCCGTCGAGTTCGTGCTCGGCCGGTTCGTGGAGATGGAACTGGGTCAACCGAAAGTGCTTGTCGTCGACGACCACTTCGGATCCAGGTGTCTCATCGGCCTGCACCGTGTGTGTGGTGTTCTTCAGCGCGACATCACCTGGCCGATAATCGAATTCGAGTGCAGGTAGGTCGGCGGCGGTGGGGTCGTGCAGGTCTATCGGAGATTGGGCCGACGTGTCGGCGCACGCGCCCCATTCGGGGCTGAGGGTCGACCAAGTAGAGGGACCCAACTCGCCGTCATATTGGAACTCGGTGGCCTGCTGAGCTCCCGCTTGTTCGGCGGCTGAGGCGGCACTGGAAGCGGCAGTCGTCGTCCCGGCATCGGACATGGTTCCCGGTTCGGTGCTGCCCGCGCATCCGGCGAGAAGCAGCGGCAGAGCGGCGGTGGCAATGACACCGCGAAGCAGGTGACGCACGATCCCTCCCCAATTTAATTGCATAATGCATCTAACTGAATATTTTTATCACACGGACTGTGTTGTGCGTCGGTCCTCTCGGCTATGGTCGGGAGAGGTTCATGAGTGGCAGCTGTCGGTACCTGGCCGGCTGTCCGGCAACCCCGTCTCCATCGACAGGGTGCCCCAGGGGAAGAACCGGCGCGTCCCGCAATCGCAGGCGCGCAAGTCGATGGAGGGTTGCACCTCCGGGGCGGGGTGGACAATGTCCGGTAGTGATGAACTCGAAGCAGCGCAGGCGAAGTGTGAACCGATTCCACCGGAACGCCGTCGCACCTGGTGCCAGACGCTACTGAGTTACCCGCCGATCTGGTACGGCGTGTTCCCGATGATCGACACTCGGAGGCGGGTACTCGAAGGCGGATACGCCAACAGCCAAGCCTGGATCGACCTTGCCAAACGTGCTGAGGCAGTGGCTTCACGCCGCAGACGTGGTTGATCTTTCGGCAGAGTCTCGAACCCGCTTACCTGAAGGATCGGTTCCCGTCGCATCCCGAGAACATGCCCAAGCGACGCGGGAACGGCGGCGTCGAGACGGTGGTGGTCGATCCCGAAGACTTCTCCGAGTGGCCATGGCTGTTCGAGGCGGGGTATCGCGCGGGCGAGGCGACCTGGCAGGCGTTGGCTCGCTGAGTGATCCCAGCACAGACGGGCCCGGTTCGGCGGGGCCGCTTATGCGTCCTCCCCGATGTCCTCGAACCACAGGCTCGGGCGCTCAGCGAGCATGCGTTCCATCAGTAGCACGCATTCGGCGTTGTCGACGACGTCGACCTGCACGCCGTGCTCGCGTAGCAAGCTCTCCGATGTCTCGAACGAGCGGTTCTCACCGACGACGATTCGCGGAATCTCGTACAGCAGAGCGGTTCCCGCGCACATGAAGCATGGAGACAAGGTGGTGTAGAGCACCGACTTTCGGTACACCGACGCGGGGAGACGACCTGCTCGTTCGATGCAGTCGGTTTCGCCGTGACGGATTGCGCTGTTCATCTGGACGCGACGGTTCCGTCCCACAGCAAGAACTTCGCCGTCGTGCACGAGTGCCGCGCCGATCGGAACGCCGCCTTCTTCCCAGCCGATCTGTGCCTGTTCGATTGCCAGTCCGAGGAAGTACTCGTCGGTGCGTGCAGGATCGGTCAAGGTTCCTCCTGGGCGTCTACGAACTGTGAGTGTGATCCGTGTCAGTCGACCAGGCATTGAACAGATTGCCAAGGGGTGCGGTGCGTCCGGATCGGCCTCGGCCAGCTCACCATTGTCCTGCCGATCCGCGCGGACCTCGAACAGCGCCCCGGCGTGCCGCAGCCGCTGGGGCTGACGACGGCGACGAATTCATCTCTGTCGAAGGGACAAGACCGGGCAAGTCGGCATCCAAAGCTGACGTCGCCGGACAAGGCTGGAACCGATTCGTCGTGGGCTGCGTCCAATGCATTGGGCGGGTCGACGAAATGGAGTGGTGTGAGCGCGATGCGATGGTGGGCAGCGGGTGTTGTCGGCGTAATGCTGCTCGTAGCCGGATGTGGCGGGGTGTCCGACGGTGCGCCGACTGCAGCACCGTCGACGACCTCGGCAGTCTCTGCGCCCGTGTCGACTGAAACATGGGATCCGTGCACCATTCCGGATGAGGCGATCGAAGCCGCTGGATTGGCGGTAGAAACCAAAAAGTCAACTTTAATTGGTGAACGGCCGATATCGCCGGATTGGTCAACGTGCTATTGGAGGAATCCGCTCCCCGAATCGTGGTACCACCTCGGCGTCTTCTCGTCCGTGTTTTCGTTGGACTATCTGCGCGAGGAGGGACCGTTCGAGCAATTCACCGCGGTCGACGGGTTCGACGGTCTGCGGTTTCAACGCAAGATCAAGTACGACGAAGTCAGTTGCGGCATCGCTTTCGGGCGCGACGGAGGCGTTGTCTATTTCATGCTCGATGGTCTTGCCCGGACTGAGCCCCGCGCCGATCCGTGCGCTGAGGTCGAGCGCCTGGCCCGGTCGCTTCGTTCGTCGTTGCCGTCCTCGAAGTGACAGGGGAGTTAATGGAACCGAATGACCTGGCGTCGTCGATGATTCAGTGGCAGTCGCTATCTGCGCAGGCAGATGCGGGAGTGCTGGAAATCCCAGAGGGCGTGGCGTTCCAGTGCGACGAGATCTGTGCCGCATACATCAGGCACCTGCAAGACATGTTGGGCCAGACCAAGTCGCTCGTCGACGTCGAGGCATTCGGCACCTTGGATTCGGCTAGGCAGCTCGGCGAAAAGTTCGAGAGGATTGC
>NZ_BAOX01000391.1:0-3661 GCF_000813105.1 Rhodococcus sp. BS-15
GCCGAGGACATGGGCGTCGCCGATACCTTCATCCAGACGCCGGTGGGAGTGTTCTTCGGGGAAGAACCCGGCAAGACCGTCCCGGATCCGTACTTCGGCGGTGCAGGCCCCGAGCGCACCGGATGTATCGAATGCGGCGAGTGCATGACCGGTTGCCGCCACGGAGCCAAGAACACCCTGCTGAAGAACTACCTCGGCCTGGCCGAGCGCGCAGGAGCCGAGATCGTGCCGATGACGACCGTCACCGGTCTCGTTCCCCGATCCGACGGCACCTGGGACGTCGACACCGAACGAACCGGCGCTCGGCTGCGCAAGGGGCGCAAGACCTACAGTGCGGCCAACGTGGTTCTCGCCGCAGGCACCTGGGGTACGCAGAACCTGCTGCACAAGATGAAGGACACGGGCGCGCTGCCCCGTCTGTCCGACACACTCGGGGAACTGACGCGCACCAACTCCGAGTCGATCGTCGGGGCCGCGAAGTTGGCGGTCGATCCGAACATGGACCTCACTCGCGGAGTCGCGATCACGTCCTCGTTCCACCCCAGCCCCAACACCCACATCGAACCGTGCCGATACGGCAAGGGCTCGAACGCGATGGGCATGCTGCAGACACTGATGACCGACGGCGGCGGAAAGATTCCCCGGTGGCTCAAGTTCGTGTTCGCGCTGATCGCGCACCCGATTCAGTTCCTGCGCGTGGTCAACGTTCGGCACTGGAGCGAGCGCACCATCATCGCGCTGGTGATGCAGAACCTCGACAACTCGATCACCACGTTCACCAAGCGTGGTCCCTTCGGCCGCAAGATCTCGAGCAAGCAGGGGCACGGTGAGCCCAACCCGACGTGGATCCCCGAGGGCAACGACGCCACCCGACGCATCGCGAAGAAGATCGGTGGTGTTGCAGGCGGTACGTGGGGAGAGTTGTTCAACATTCCGCTCACGGCCCACTTCCTCGGTGGATGTGCGATCGCCTCGGATTCCGAGCACGGCGTCATCGATCCGTACCACCGCGTCCACGGCTACCCGACGCTCAGCGTGGTCGACGGGGCTGCCGTGTCGGCCAACCTCGGAGTGAACCCGTCGCTGACGATCAGCGCGCAGGCCGAGCGTTCCGCCGCGCTGTGGCCGAACAAGGGCGAGCTGGATCTCCGTCCGGCACAGGGGCTGCCGTACCAGCGTCTCGACCCGATCGCCCCGAACTCTCCGGTCGTCCCGGTGGATGCTCCGGGTGGTCTGCGACTGCCGATCGTCGAGATCCGGTCCGGCTCCTCGGCGATGCCCGTCGAGCGTTCGGGTGTTGCGTGAGCGCTACACCTGGCCCACTAGACTGACCCGGTGACCGACTCCTCTGCACACGATCCCGCACACGCACGCCCGGTTCTCGTCGTCGATTTCGGCGCCCAGTACGCGCAGTTGATCGCCCGCCGTGTGCGCGAGGCCAATGTGTACTCCGAGGTGATCTCGCATACCGCGACCGCCGAGGAGATCGCGGCGAAGGACCCTGTCGCGCTTGTGCTTTCCGGCGGACCCTCCAGCGTCTACGCCGAGGGTGCGCCCGAGCTCGATTCCGCGCTCCTCGACCTCGGCATCCCCGTGTTCGGCATCTGCTACGGATTCCAGGCCATGGCCCAGGCCCTCGGCGGAACCGTCGAACACACCGGAACGCGGGAGTACGGGCGCACCCAACTCAGCGTGGACGGCGGTCGTCTGCACGACGGTCTGCCCGCCACGCAGCCGGTCTGGATGAGTCACGGTGACGCCGTCACCGCGGCCCCGGAGGCTTCACCGTCACCGCAACCAGCGCGGGCGCGCCGGTCGCTGCCTTCGAGAACGAGGGCAAGCGCATGGCGGGCGTGCAGTATCACCCTGAGGTTCTGCACTCCCCGCACGGGCAGCAGGTGCTCAGCCGGTTCCTGCACGAGACGGCGGGTATCGCCCCGGACTGGACTGCAGCCAACATCGCCGACGCACTGGTCGACGCAGTGCAGGAGCAGGTGGGCCCAACGGGCAAGGCCATCTGTGGCCTCTCGGGCGGCGTCGACTCCGCGGTTGCGGCGGCACTGGTGCAGCGGGCGATCGGTGACCGGCTGACCTGTGTCTTCGTCGACCACGGACTGCTGCGCGCCGGCGAGCGTGAGCAGGTGCAGCAGGATTTCGTCGCCGCGACGGGTGCAAAGTTGGTCACCGTCGATGCGGTCGATACCTTCCTCGGCGCGCTCGAGGGCGTCTCCGACCCGGAGGAGAAGCGCAAGATCATCGGCCGCGAGTTCATCCGGAGCTTCGAAGGCGCTGTGGCCGAGGTGCTGGGCGAGAACGCCGAGCACGGCGATGCGGTCGAGTTCCTGGTGCAGGGCACGTTGTACCCGGACGTCGTCGAGTCCGGTGGCGGGTCCGGTACCGCGAACATCAAGAGTCACCACAACGTCGGCGGGCTGCCGGACGATTTGCAGTTCGCCCTGGTCGAGCCGCTTCGTGCACTGTTCAAGGACGAGGTGCGTGCGGTCGGGCGAGAATTGGGATTGCCCGAGGACATCGTCGGCAGGCAGCCGTTCCCCGGACCCGGTCTGGCGATTCGCATCGTCGGTGAGATCACCCGCGACCGTCTGAACACGCTCCGTCATGCCGATTCGATTGTCCGCGAAGAACTTACGGTAGCGGGCTTGGATCAGCAGATCTGGCAGTGCCCGGTGGTGCTCTTGGCCGACGTGCGCAGTGTCGGAGTGCAGGGCGACGGCCGTACCTACGGCCATCCGATCGTGCTGCGTCCGGTCTCGAGCGAGGACGCGATGACTGCGGACTGGACTCGTTTGCCGTACGACGTGCTGGAAACGATTTCGACTCGGGTGACCAACGAGGTTCCGGAGGTCAACCGAGTCGTTCTCGACGTCACGAGCAAGCCGCCGGGCACCATCGAGTGGGAGTAGCGGACTCAGCTCTTTCTGCTGGGGCCCAGTAGTAGCGCGAAGCCGACTACCACCGCGGCGACGACGAACACCCAGCGGAACTGAACGTCGCCGAGTGCCGCGATTGCTCCCTGGCCGATGAGGGCTGCGACCGAGACGACCATGGCGGCCAGCCCGGCGAGGAGCAGCAGCGCCGAGGGGCCGCGTCGGCTCGACGTGCGATCCTCGGTGGCGGAGTCGTCGTAGTCGCGGCCGACACGGTCGGTCTTGTTCTTCTTCACTGGTTCCCCACTTTCAGTTCGCCGAGTGCCAGATCCCCCACGATCGTCAGTACCGGATCGTCGCTGCTCGTTCCCGGACCGAACCTCGAGTCGGTAGGGCACGAACCCAACGCCGCCTCGCACTGCACGATCACGTTCATCGAATCGGGCACGGTCACCGATGCACTGCCCAGCGCCACATCGATCTCTACGGTCCGGTCCTCGGTGAGGTCGAGGCCCGTGAGGTCGAGGTCCAGCTCACCCATACCGACGTCGTAGGTGGCGTCGAGATCGGCAACGGTGATCGGTGCGATGCGCTGCGTTCCCGACGCACTGTTGCCCACGTCCATCGGACCGACCGCTGACGCCAGGACGACGAAGCCGGCCAGGGGTGCCGCGACCACCAGCAATCCGTAGCCCTTGCGCAGGAATGCGCCGAGCAGGAGTCCCACCGAGATGACCGCGAGCGCGACGGCTCCGACGCGGCCCGCCCGAGGA
>NZ_BAOX01000390.1:0-3694 GCF_000813105.1 Rhodococcus sp. BS-15
CGACGCTGAGTCGAGCGCGGACCGCAGCCGGGAGCGGCTGCCGTCAGATCAGGCCGACAGCGGCGCGTAATTCGTTCTCCACCTCTTTGGCCGCGACGAACAGTAGCTCGTCGCCGCCCTCGAGTGGATCGTCGTGCTGCGGAACGATCACTCGACCGCCGCGCAGAATCGTCACCAAGGCTGCGTCCCTGGGTAATTGGAGCTTGCGGACCGGCTTGCCCGCCAGGGGTGTGTTCTCCGGAAGCGTGATCTCGACGAGGTTGGCCTGACCCTTGCGGAACGTCATCAGGTGAACCAGGTCGCCCACCGACACGGCTTCCTCGACCAGGGACGCGAGCATGCGCGGCGTCGACACTGCGACATCGACGCCCCACGCGGCATCGAACAGCCATTCGTTGCGCGGATCGTTGACCCGGGCCACCACGCGATTCACGCCGAACTCGGTCTTGGCCAGCAAACTGAGCACCAGGTTGGCTTTGTCGTCGCCGGTGGCAGCGATCACCACGTCGTAGTTCTCGAGGTGGGCGGCTTCGAGCAGACTCAACTCGCACGCGTCGGCCAGCACCCATTCCGCTTCCGGGATGGCGGCCTGATCGACGTGGTCGAGCTTGCGTTCGAGGAGCATCACATCGTGTTCACTGCGAATCAACTCGCGTGCGATGGATCTGCCGACTGCGCCGGCTCCGGCGATGGCGACTTTCATGGCTTCCCGTTCGGGTCGATGGGGGAGGTGGGGAACGTGCGCGCGTGCATCAATCGTCCGAGGGCGGCGGGTTGCCCGCCAGCGCAATGGCTTCGGCGACGGTGCCCGAGACCGCGGCGACGTACACCTCGTCACCGGCTTGGATCACGGTGCGCTTGTCCGGTAGCAGTCCGCCGCCGAATCGGATGACGAACGCCGCGCGCGAGTTGGTTGCGTCTTCGAGTACGGAGAGCTTCTTACCGATCCAGGCGTCGTGGAAGTCGAGAAGGACGACGGCGACACTGCCCGACGGATCGCGCCACTTGGTGGTGGGGTCGTCGCGGAGCAGGTTGTGCAGAAAACGATCGGTGGCCCAGGGGACGGTGGCGACCGTCGGGATGCGAGGCGTTCGTAGACGGCGGCGCGCTTGGCGTCGTAGATCCTTGCGACCACTTTGTCGACACCGAACGTCTCTCGCGCGACGCGCGCGGAGATGATGTTCGAGTTGTCGCCGGACGACACGGCCGCGAAGGCCTCGGCCTTCTCGATTCCTGCGCTCACCAACACATCTCGGTCGAAACCCATGCCGACGACGCGATGTCCGCCGAAGTCGGGATCGAGGCGCAGGAATGCTGTCGGGTCGCGGTCGATGATCGCTACCTCGTGGCCGATGCGCTCGAGTGCACCGGCCAGCGATGCACCGACGCGGCCACATCCCATCACGACTACGTACAACGCCCTGCTCCGTCCCGATCTCGATTGCCGACCACACTGCCGATCGACACTGCCACGATGGGCATGCGTGCACCAACGTATCGGGGATTCGTCGCCGGATCGACCGAGGGTGCGCTCCGACACCGTTTCAGGCGCGTGGTTGAGACGTCCACAGGAGGACGGCCTACGCTTCTCAGCGTGTCCAAGGTCTCGACTGCCGCCAAGCGGCTAGTGCTCGGTAAGCCGTTCCGCAGCGACAAGCTCGGTCATACGTTGCTTCCCAAGCGAATCGCGTTGCCGGTGTTCGCCTCGGACGCCATGTCCTCGGTTGCGTATGCACCCGAAGAGATCTTTCTCGTGCTCTCGGTCGCGGGCATCTCGGCACTCGCGTTCACCCCGTGGATCGGTCTCGCCGTCTGTGTGGTGATGGCGGTGGTGGTGGCCAGCTATCGACAGAACGTGCACGCCTATCCCTCCGGCGGCGGAGACTACGAGGTTGCCACCACCAACCTCGGCCCCGCGGCCGGATTGACGGTCGGTAGCGCGTTGCTGGTCGACTACGTGCTCACCGTCGCGGTGTCGATCTCGGCGGCCGCGTCGAACATCGGGTCGGCGGTCCCGTTCGTGGCCGAGCACAAAGTGTTGTTCGCCGTGGTGGCCATCGCCTTCATCACGTCGATCAATCTGCGTGGCATTCGAGAGTCCGGGGCCGCGTTCGCCATCCCTACCTACGCCTTCATGGGCGGCATGGTCCTGATGCTGGGGTGGGGGCTGTTCAGGGTCTACGTTCTCGGCGACGACATCCACGCCGAGTCGGCGGGCTTCGATCTGAAGGCCGAGGATTCACACCTGTACGGCATCGCGTTCGCATTCCTCATCGCGCGGGCCTTCTCCTCCGGTTGCGCGGCATTGACCGGAGTCGAGGCCATCAGCAACGGGGTGCCTGCGTTCGAGAAGCCGAAGTCTCGCAATGCTGCAACCACACTGCTGCTGCTCGGCGCGATCGGGATCACGCTGCTGATGGGCATCATCGTGCTGGCGCAGAAGATCGGCATCAAGTACGCCCTCGACCCTGACATCCAGCTGGTCGGAGCGCCGGAGGGGTACCAGCAGAAGACGCTGATCGCGCAGCTGGCGGAGGCCGTCTTCAGTGGTTTTCCCGCGGGCTTCTTCTTCATCACCACCGTGACCGCACTGATTCTCGTACTCGCGGCCAACACCGCGTTCAACGGCTTCCCGGTGCTCGGTTCGGTGCTGGCACAGGACCGTTACCTGCCCCGCCAGCTGCACACGCGCGGCGACCGGCTGGCTTTCAGCAACGGCATCCTCTTCTTGTCCGGAGCTGCGATCGCGTTCGTCGTCGTGTTCGGGGCGGAGGTCACCAAGCTCATTCAGCTCTACATCGTGGGCGTGTTCGTCTCGTTCACCCTCAGCCAGACCGGCATGGTTCGGCACTGGACGCGGCTGTTGGCCACCGAGACCGATCCCGAGCAACGGCGGCGCATGCAGCGCTCGCGCGTGATCAACGGTGTCGGTCTCGCCATGACCGGAACGGTGCTGGTGATCGTGTTGATCACGAAATTCGCCGCCGGTGCCTGGATTGCGATCGTGGCCATGGTGGCGATCTTCGTGCTGATGCGAATGATCAGGAAGCACTACGACACCGTTGCCCGCGAGCTCGAGAACGAGGAATGGGACGGAGTCCTGCCCAGCCGCACGCACTCGATCGTGTTGGTGTCCAAGCTGCACATGCCGACCCTGCGCGCCTTGGCCTACGCCAGGGCGACCAGGCCGGACACTCTGGAAGCGGTGACGGTCAACGTCGACGAGGCCGATACCCGCGCCCTGGTTCGGCAGTGGGAGGCCAGCGACGTTTCGGTGCCGCTCAAGGTCGTCGAATCGCCCTACCGAGAGGTCACCAAGCCGGTCCTGGACTATGTCAAGCGAGTTCGCCGCGACTCGCCTCGTGACGTCGTCACGGTCTTCATTCCCGAGTACGTCGTCGGTCACTGGTGGGAGCAGGTTCTGCACAATCAGAGCGCGTTGCGACTGAAGTCTCGACTGCTGTTCCAGCCGGGAGTGATGGTCACCAGCGTGCCGTGGCAACTTCGGTCTTCCGAGAAGGCCAAGCGTGAGGTGCTCGGCAATGCACCCGGTGCCTCGCGTCGCGGCTACGAGCCGCCGGTGGGCAAGTGAGCGAGAGCTGGTTCGGGCAGCTACTCGAGGTCGAACTCGGCGCGCCCGGGCACGGCGGGTTCTGCGTGGCCCGCCACGACGGCCGGGTGGTGTTCGTGCGTC
>NZ_BAOX01000389.1:0-3746 GCF_000813105.1 Rhodococcus sp. BS-15
GCCCCTCCGGCTGCGGCAAGTCGACGTCGCTGCGGATGCTTGCGGGGCTCGAGGAGGTCAATTCCGGCCGCATTCTGATCGGCGGCAAGGACGTCACCCATTCCGAGCCCAAGGATCGCGACATCGCGATGGTGTTCCAGAACTACGCGCTGTATCCGCACATGACCGTCGCGGAGAACATGGGCTTCGCCCTGAAGTTGGCCAAGGCGAGCAAAGAAGACATTCGCACTCGCGTCGAGGAGGCAGCGAAACTCCTCGACCTGGAGCCGTACCTGGATCGCAAGCCGAAGGCGCTCTCGGGCGGTCAGCGTCAGCGAGTTGCCATGGGCCGCGCCATCGTTCGTCAGCCCCAGGTGTTTCTGATGGACGAGCCACTGTCCAACCTCGACGCGAAACTTCGGGTCCAGACGCGCACGCAGATCGCGCAGCTGCAGCGCAGGCTCGGGACGACGACGGTGTACGTCACTCACGATCAGGTAGAGGCCATGACGATGGGCGATCGCGTCGCCGTCCTGAAAGGTGGTGTGCTGCAGCAGTGCGCCACTCCGCGCGAGCTGTACCGGAAGCCGGTCAACGCGTTCGTCGCCGGGTTCATGGGCTCACCGTCGATGAATCTGTTCCGTGTCCCGGTCACCGACGGCGGCGTTCGCCTGGCCGATCAGGTGATTCCCGTACCGCGGCAGACTCTCGGGTCCGCCACGGAGGTGATGTTCGGTATCAGGCCCGAGCACATCGAGATCGCCAGCAGCGGAGTCGCTCTGGAGATCGACGTGGTCGAGGAACTCGGTTCCGAGGCGTTCGTGTTCGGCCGTGCAGACATCAACGGCAAGTCGGAAACCATTGTCGCGCGGGCCGACTGGCGCAGCCCGCCCGAGAAGGGTGACCGCGTCCACGTCCGCATCGACGACGCTCACGCGCATATCTTCGACGCCTCCGCCGAGGGCCTGCGGCTCAACTGACGCCCGCTCGTGCTCGTTGTGCACCCCCAAGAGGTGCACAACGAGCACCAGCTACACCAGCAGTTCGGCGATCTGAATCGTGTTGAGCGCCGCGCCTTTACGGAGGTTGTCGCCCGAGACGAACAGGGCCAGTCCCCGGCCCTCAGGAACGCCCGGGTCCTGACGGATGCGGCCGACCAGGGAATCGTCCGCGCCTGCGGCTTGCAAAGGCGTCGGCACATCGACCAACGTGACACCGGGTGCCGAGGCCAGCAATTCGCGAGCGCGCTCCACCGAGAGCGGGCTGGCGAACTCGGCGTTGATCGACAGCGAGTGACCGGTGAACACGGGCACGCGCACGCAGGTGCCGCTGACCAGCAGGTCGGGCAGGCCGAGGATCTTGCGCGATTCGTTGCGCAGTTTCTGGTCCTCGTCGGTTTCGCCGGATCCGTCATCCACCAACGCACCGGCCAGCGGCAGGACGTTGAAGGCGATGGGCGCGACGTACTTGTTCGGGGCCGGGAAATCCACCGACGAACCGTCGTGCACCAGCTTTTCGACGTCGCCGATGACGGCGCGCGCCTGGGTGGCGAGTTCCTCGACGCCGGCGAGTCCGCTACCGGAGACGGCCTGGTAGCTCGAGACGATCAGACGCCGCAGGCCTGCCTCGTCGTGCAGCACCTTGAGCACCGGCATGGCGGCCATGGTGGTGCAGTTGGGGTTGGCGATGATGCCGCGAGGCGGGTTCTTCGCTGCCTCGGGGTTGACCTCGCTGACCACCAACGGCACGTCGGAGTCCTTGCGGAAGGCCGACGAGTTGTCGATGACGGTGGCACCTGCCGCGGCGAAGCGCGGTGCCTGTTCGCGCGAGAGCGTGGCACCGGCCGAGAACAGTGCGATGTCGATTCCGGTGAGGTCTGCGGTGGACGCGTCCTCGACGACGATCTCCTCGCCGCGGAACGGCAGCTTCTTGCCGGCCGACCTGGCGGAGGCGAAGAATCGAACGGTGTCGGCGGGAAAGTTACGCTCCTCCAACAGGGTTCGCATGACGGCACCGACCTGGCCGGTGGCTCCTACGACTGCAACTGTGGTCATCTTCTATCGTCCTGTTCCTGCGTGTACGACCGCTTCTTCGTCGCCGCCGAGATCGAAGGCGGCGTGCAGCGCGCGTACTGCTTCGTCGAGCTGAGTGTCACTGCACAGCACCGAGATACGGATCTCCGAGGTGCTGATCAGGTCGATGTTGATGCCGGCGTCGGCGAGGGCCTCACAGAACGTCGCGGTGACGCGGGGTGGCTCTTCATGCCGGCACCGACGAGGGAGACCTTGCCGATGTGATCGTCGTAGAGCACCTGCGCGAAGCCGATCTCGGCCTGGAGCTTGGTGAGCTTCTCCACTGCCGTCGGGCCGTCGGCCTTGGGGCAGGTGAAGGTGATGTCGGTCTTGCCGGTGTCGATCTTGGACACGTTCTGCAAAACCATGTCGATGTTGATCTCGGAATCTGCCACGGCGCGAAAGACCTTGGCGGCGTAGCCCGGTGTGTCGGGCAAGCCGACGACGGTGACCTTCGCCTCGCTGCGATCGTGTGCGACGCCGGTGAGAATTGCTTCTTCCACTGGAATGTCCTCCATAGATCCGGAGACGATCGTTCCGGGTTTCGTGGTGTACGACGAGCGCACGTGAACGGGAACGTTGTAGCGACGGGCGTATTCGACGCAGCGCAGCATGAGCACTTTCGCGCCGCAGGCGGCCATCTCCAGCATCTCCTCGAACGAGACGGTGTCGAGGTGCCGGGCATTGGGCACGATGCGCGGGTCTGCGGTGAAGATGCCGTCGACGTCGGTGTAGATCTCGCAGACGTCGGCGTTCAGTGCTGCGGCGAGGGCTACGGCGGTGGTGTCCGAGCCACCGCGACCGAGCGTGGTGACGTCCTTGCTGTCCTGGCTGACGCCTTGGAATCCGGCGACGAGCACGATCGAGCCTCGTCGAGAGCGCTGCGCACGCGACCCGGGGTGACGTCGATGATCTTGGCGTTGCCGTGCACGCTGGTGGTGACGACGCCTGCCTGGGAGCCGGTGAACGACCGGGCCTCGGCACCGAGCGAGTGGATGGCCATTGCGACCAACGCGTTGGAGATGCGTTCACCCGAGGTGAGCAGCATGTCCATCTCGCGGGCCGGCGGGGCCGGGCACACCTGCTGTGCCAGGTCGAGCAGTTCGTCGGTGGTATCGCCCATGGCCGACACGACCACGACGACGTCGTTGCCTGCCTTCTTGGTCTCGACGATTCGTTCAGCGACGCGTCGGATGCGTTCGGCGGTCCCCACCGACGATCCACCGTACTTCTGGACGATGAGAGCCACGCGTGTTTACCTCCGCTGGATAGCCGACAATCGGGCGATTGTTCCGGGGTAACCCTACCGATCCGGCACCCCGAGCGGTGGCCCGGGTAGCTCCGAGCAGGGGCTTTAGGGTGGCTCGCCTGCGGATACGCCTGTCCTAACATGGTCGGGTGACCGTTCCCGAGCACCGCCCACCACCACCCCCGCGAGGTCTGCGGGTGCTCTTCGGGCTCCCCGCCGTCGGCCGTCGCTGGCCGGGTGGACTGCGCTCGGCTCTGGCGTTCGGTGTCCCCGCGATCGCGGCGTGGGTTCTCGGGTTCCATACCGAGGCCCTGCTGGTGGTCTCGGGCAGTTTCGCCGTCATCTACGGCGAGGGCCGTCCCTACCGTTCGCGATGGTGGGTGGTCCTGACTGCAGGCGGCGCCTGGTGGCCTCGGTGTGGCTCGGGGCGACGGCCGGGCAGATGG
>NZ_BAOX01000388.1:0-3758 GCF_000813105.1 Rhodococcus sp. BS-15
TCCGGCCAGTCCCCGCGCGCAGCCGCTGCGGATGCGGCGAGGACGTCCCTCGTTCCGGCGCGCAGGTCCGAGTGATCCGGGTCAAGAGTCTCGATCGCGGCGATCTCGTCGGAGGTGAACCCCAACCGTAGGGCGCGTCGTTCATGCTGGAACAGTTCGGGTTCTGCGTCGGTTGCGGCGGCGATGGCCAGTGCGACCACTTCGCGGACGTCCTGGTCAACTGGGGAAGCCGAGGCGTCAGCGAATCCGACAAATGCGCGCAGGACGGCGTCATCATTGCCGAGTACGCCGAAGATCTCGCCCAGGTAGCCCAACCGTTCGTAGCGGGGGCGGAGCAGATCCTGCGATGCGAGGCTCAAGTCCTCGAAGGCCAGAGGTGAGATCGGCTTCGCGGTGGTGGGGTCACCCATGGATCGTCCAATCTGAGGTGGCGGGGGCCGGGGACTCGACGCAGAGATTGCGGAGTTCGCCGAGGCCGGAGATTGCGGTGGTGAGAGTCTGGCCGGGGTGCAGCCACGGCGCGGGTTCCTGTCCCAGCGCGATGCCGGGCGGGGTTCCGAGGAAGATCATGTCCCCTGGCTGCAGGGTGATGACGGTGCTGAGATATGAGATGACGGTCGCGGGGTCGAAGATCATGTCGGCGCCGAGGCCGTCCTGCACCCGCTCGCCGTCGACGTCGGTGGTCAGCCGCATGGCGTCCACCGGGC
The DNA here is from genome assembly GCF_000813105.1 of Rhodococcus sp. BS-15. Classification (NCBI taxonomy): domain Bacteria; kingdom Bacillati; phylum Actinomycetota; class Actinomycetes; order Mycobacteriales; family Nocardiaceae; genus Rhodococcus; species Rhodococcus sp. BS-15. The sequence continues at coordinate 708 of NZ_BAOX01000388.1, forward strand.
CTGAATCCGTGGTCAGCCAGGGCCCGATCGGCGTCATCGCCTCCCACGCCTTCCCCATTAGGGGCGGCCGGTTGCGGAACTGCCAGTCGCGAACCCCCGTGTCGTTGCCTACGCAGTATCCGGCGATATGCCGCGGGGCGTCCGCGATGGGGATGTGCCGACCTGCAGTGCCGATCACCGTGACCAGTTCCACCTCCCAGTCATTTTGGACGCTGAGGCTGTGGTGCGGCAGGGCGATGGGGTCGTGTGCGCCAACGAGACTCTCGGGGTATTTCGCGAAGATTGACGGATACGCTGGTTGCTCGCGGCCGAGCTCAGTTGCGTGCGAGCCGAAGTTGAATCCAACGAGGAAGACCTTCGCCGAGCGGAGCGTGATCGGCGGAGCGAGGTCCTCTGGAGCGAAGTCCGCCCGGGGTCCGTCCGCACGGGCGAGATCTTCCCAATTGGGGTGCTGCAACAGGGTTCCGACGTCAGGCGCGTCCAGGAGGATCGCACCACCATCCGATTCGACGCGTGCGGCGCGGGTGCGGCCGGCGACACGCAGGGTTGCTAAGCGCATGAGTGAGGACCTCGATCGGCTAAGTAGGAATGAAGCGAGCCACAATTGCCCACGAATATGTGACACGTCACACTCTACGATCCGTGTGGCGGGAAGCGCAACCCGCTGGGCGGGATATGATGAAGCCAATTCTGGGGGCGGCTAACCTCCATGAAGAACCACGGGAGGCGGTGCGGGCACGATGTCGTTGGAAACGGGCAGGGATACGTCGATGGACGGTCAGGATTCCGTCGGGAAGTCCGGGGTCCAGTCGGTGCAGCGTGCGGTCAGGCTATTGGAGGTGCTCGCTGCGGCACGGGGTCCTCAGACGATGCAGTCGCTCGCTCACGAACTCGGCTGCAGCGCCAGCACGGCGCACCGGATCGCGGTGACGCTCGCGCACGGTGACCTTCTCGAGTTCAATCCGCTGACCAAGCGGTACAGCCTGGGAGTCGGGGTGACGAAGCTGGCACAGCGCCGAGCGGAGCAAGTGGACATCGCCTCCATTGCCCAGCCCTACATGGATGATCTACGTGAGCGAGTGATGGAAACGACGTCCCTGTGGACGCGTACCGGCGACTCCAAGGTGTGTGTCGCCTGCTCCGACGGGACGTACACGATCCGGCAGTACCTGCAGATCGGCACCCGGGTCGTGATGGCCGACCTCACGGCGGGTACGCGGGTGCTGCTCGCGGATGATGAACCGGACTCGGTGACAGCCATGGTCGAGGCTTGGTATCCCGACATTGAGCACGCGGAGTTGGAAGAGTTCCTCGCCGATGTCGAGCGAACGCGCGACACCGGGCTCTCGATGCTCCCCGAGGAGGGGGCGAATCGCGTGCACCCCGACGTCTCGACAATGGCTGCGCCGATTCTCGACGGGCGTGGCGCGATCGTGGCCGCACTGGTCGTCGCGGGCCCGGTCGGCCGCCTCACTGCCGAGGCGATGTCCGCCGATGCTGAGGCGCTGCGCACTTGCGCGCGCGAGATCTCGGTTGCTCTCGGCGCGCAGTAGGCGGAGACCCGCACCGGCTTCGGCGGAATCCGGTGCGGGCCTGTCCGGTGTGGGAGCCGGTGAGTTAGGCCGATGGAACGGGAAACCGCTCAAGCGCCAGTGCGGGCTGTGCCTGCTCGAGCAGCGTTTCGATCTTGTCGAGACCCTTGGGTGTCGGTGTGATCAACGGCGGGCGAACCGCCCCCGAGGCCAGGAGGCCCTTGCGCTCAAGGACCCACTTGGCCGGCGCAGGATTCGTCTCGACGAACAGTAGGTCTGTGAGTGGATGCAACGCGTAGTGGATGTCGCGTGCACCGTCGAAATCGCCTGCTTCCCATCGCTCGTACATCGTTGCGACAGCGCGCGGTGCGAGATTTGCGGTTGCGCTGATGAAGCCACGTCCGCCCAGTGCCATGAGCGGAAGGCAGAGCAGCTCGATGCCGGACCATACGAGGAAGTCGCGGCCCGTGGCGTGTAGGACACGGGAGAAGTGCTCAAAGTCGCGCGTGGTCTCCTTGATGCCGACGATATTCTCGTGCGCGCGGTTTAGTCGCGCCACGGTCTCGGGTGCGAGGTCGACCGCTGTGCGTGACGGGACGTTGTAGATCACGATCGGCATGTCGGGGAACTCGGCGGCGACCGTTGAGTACCACTGGAACAACGCCTCCTGGGTGGGCCGCGCGTAGTACGGGGTGATGACGAGGGCTGCGTCAGCACCCGCGTCGACTGCTGCCGCCGTTAGCTCGAGCGTCTCGTCGAGCTTGGCGGAGCCGGTGCCGGCAAGGAAGGGAACGGCGTCGTCAACGACATCGGCGACGGCGCGGATGGCGGCAATCCGCTCGGCGACCGTCTGAGAGCTGGGCTCGCCTGTCGACCCGCCGATGGACACGCCGTGCGTCCCGCTGTCGAGGTGCCACCGCGTCAGCGTGGCGAGGCTCCCGAGATCCAGCCCGAGGTCGTCGGCGAACGGGGTGATCAACGGCGAGATCGATCCGGTGATCGACTCGGGTGTGCTGCGAAACCTCATGCGGTCGGTACTCCTTCGTGGTTGGCCGCAGCGACGTTCGCGACGGCGAGATCGGCAAGGCCCATACCCATGCCTTTAAAGACGGTCAATGCGGGCGACAACGGCCGAGCAGCGGCACCGGTCATGAGATCGCCGAGGGTCTGCACCGGCGAGAAGTCGTCGCCGTAGAACTCGATGAGCTCTCGCGACGCGCGACGCGCGTTCTCGAGGTTGTCCACCACCGTGATCGAGGAATCTGCAAGTAGCGCACTGTCGAATTCCGCCGCGTGCGGAAGGATGGCGCCGATCGCGTTCAGGTGCGCGCCAGGCGCAAGGATTCCGCGCGGGAAGAACGGCTCTCGAGCCCGAGTGACCACCGTGACGATGGGCGCGTCGGCGACCGCCGCCTCGAGGCTGGGCAGGCTTCGGCGACGATGCCGAGCTCGGCGGAGATCTGCTCCGCGAAGCCGGCGCGGCTTGCGGGGTAGGGCTCCACACCCGGACACGGCGGAG
>NZ_BAOX01000387.1:0-3763 GCF_000813105.1 Rhodococcus sp. BS-15
CGCGTGCGGTGATCCCCTCGGCTGTGGTGGTCGGCGAGTAACTGAGCGCGAACACCGGGATCTCGGTGCCCGCCAGCGAGAGAGTTTGGGTCTGCGCCTCGAAGGTCTCGAACTCGAATTCCGGGGTGGTGACCTCGAACCCGGCCGATTCGAGTTGCGAGACAACATAATCGACACTCGCGTCGTAACCGGCGGTGCCGGCCGCGCGGTTTCCGTCGTTCTCGGCGGCGATGGCTTCCAATTGTTCGAGGTGCCCCACCAACGCCTCCTCGGTGACCGCGGCAGAGAGCCCCGGCCCGTCGGGTGTCGCGAAAACTCTGGCCGTTCCTCGTCCGAGGTGGACGAGCAACCGGCCAGAATCAAGACAGTGACAGCGCTACCTGCAAGCAAGGAAATCCGCATAGCGGACACCCTACCGGCGAGCAGCGTCAGGCGTCCCGACGATTGACGACGAACACGGCTGCCCCGAAGATCACCGCGGTGAAGACGACGAAGTAGATCAGGCTACCGATCGGACCCCAATGGAAGTCGATTCCGCCGCTGGAGCCGAGGAAGTGATTGGCATTGAGGAACGGCATGAACGGCTGGATCTTCTCGCCCACCTTCGGGATGAGGCCGATCACGTTCTCGATGAGCAGCGGCCACAGCAGCAACACGGCGATGGCACCGGCGGACTGCCGAATGAGCGCACCCACTGCTACTGCCAGAACGATCTGTACGAACGCCAGGATCGCCGCGCCGTAGACGACACGCCACGTACCGTCCACATCGAAGCCGAGGAGCGCCCCGGCCTCCTCGCCTGCAATCGACTTCGCCAGGAACAGCGCACCGAACGCCAGGATGAGAGACAGCACCGCGCCGTACACACCGACGATGAGAGCCTTCGCACCGAGGACCGAAGCCCGATTGGTGACCGACTGGAACGTCGTACGGATCAGACCGAACCGGTATTCGCTGGTGACGGTCAGTGCCGCCAGAATCATCAGCACCATGATGCCCAGCCCGCCCACACCGCTGGCGACGACGTCGTAGGCAGTCGTCGGAGGCAGGCCTTCCGGCGCATCGGGTCCGATGGCGGTCTTGGCCGCCCACCCGAGGATGGCTCCGAAACCGAGGCCGAACACCACCACTATCGCGCTGCACCACCACGGCGACTTGGTCGAGGTGAACTTGATTCTTTCTGCTGCCAAGACGCCCATCAGAGTGAACCGCCCATCGCTTGCTGAGTGTTGGGGTTTTCGGCTCCCGCGCCGTGGTATTGCACTGTGTCTCCGGTGAGTTTCATGAATGCTTCCTCGAGCGAGCCTCGCTGAGAGGCCAACTCGTGCAGGGTGATTCCGGATCGACCGGCGATGTCGCCGATCGCGTCGGTGGTCGAGTTCAGCACCACGAGCGAGGGCTGAAGTTCATCGGTCTTGTCCGGCTCGCGCACGGTGAGTCCGGCGGTGGTCAACGCCTGGCGCAGACCGTCGAGTTGCGGGCTGCGAACGCGCACCGATGCCTCGGAGGCATGGTCGATGAATTCCTGCACCGAGGAATCGGAGATCAGTTTGCCGCGTCCGATGACGATGAGGTGTTCCGCGGTCTGCGCCATCTCCGAGAGCAGGTGGCTCGAGACCAGCACTGTGCGGCCCTCGGCTGCCAAGCGCTGCATGAACTTTCGGATCCAGACGATGCCCTCGGGATCGAGTCCGTTGACCGGCTCGTCGAACAGCAACACCTTGGGGTCGCCGAGCAACGCGCCGGCGAGGCCGAGCCGCTGCGACATACCGAGAGAGAAGCCACCGGCATTCTTCTTGGCCACCTCGGACAGGCCCACCAGACGCAGCACCTCGTCGACGCGCGACTTCGGAATGCCGTTGGAGGCCGCCATCCACTCGAGATGTGCACGCGCCGAACGGTTCGGATGAACCCACTTGGCGTCGAGCAAAGCGCCGACGGTACGCAGTGGCTGCTTGAGATGGCTGTAGCTCTTGCCCTCGATGGTCGCCGTTCCCTTGGTGGGGCGGTCGAGGCCGAGGATCATCCGCATCGTGGTCGACTTGCCTGCGCCGTTGGGGCCCAGGAAGCCGGTCACGATGCCGGGTTTGATGGTGAAGGTGAGGTTGTCGACCGCCGTCACCGCGCCGTATTGCTTGGTCAGTCCTGTCACTTCGATCATGGGTACAACTGTCCCCCATCGACAGCGCCCGCACATCGACCCACAGTCGCCTTCTCCATCATCCTTTCGGATGACACACACCCTGAGACAGTCGGTCGCAGGGGGCGGCGAGCGGTCACTTAGGCGCGCCGGTGGCCAACTAGGCGCGGTCGCAAACGCGCGCGCGTTTGCCAGATGCGCGCGGAATCGCCCTCGTATCACCACTACTCCGCGCGCGTTTCACGAATGCGCGCGCGTTTGCGAGATGCGCAGCACCACAGGCGACGCTGCGCCGACGACGCAGTCGGTTACATCGGCGAGCTGGCCTGCGCCCAGAATCGTTTCGGGATACGGCCGGCATGTCGGGCCTGGTAGCCCGCCGCCACCGCGTTCCGCATCGCCGACGCCATCAGCGCCGGATCCTTCGCCCGGGTCACCGCGGTGGCGAGCAGCACCGCGTCGCAGCCGAGTTCCATCGCGAGGGTGGCGTCGCTGGCGGTGCCGATGCCGGCGTCGAGGATCACCGGAACCGATGCCGCGTCGACGATCATCTCGATGTTGTGGGGGTTGGAGATGCCGAGGCCGGTGCCGATGGGTGACCCGAGCGGCATGACGGCCACACAGCCGATGTCCTCGAGCCGCTTGGCCAGCACCGGGTCGTCGGTGGTGTACGGCAGCACCTGGAAGCCGTCGTCCACGAGTTGTTCTGCGGCCTTGACCAATTCGATGGCGTCGGGCAGGAGGGTTCGCTCGTCGGCGATCACTTCGAGTTTCACCCAGTCGGTCTCGAGCGCCTCACGGCCGAGTTGAGCGGTGAGAACTGCTTCCGCCGCACCGCGGCAGCCTGCGGTGTTCGGCAACGGGGCGATGTTCAACCGGCGCAGCAGATCCAGCACTCCCGTCCCACCTGCGGCGTCGACGCGGCGCATCGCGACGGTGGTCAGTTCGGTTCCCGACGCCACGAGGCTTCCTCGAGTACCGCGAGATTCGCCGCTCCCCCGGTACCGGTGATGAGCCGGGAGGTGAAGGTGCGGCCTGCGATGGTCAGACCCGTCATGGCCTCAACCACCCTGAACCGCCGTGAGAATGTCGATTTCCCAACCTTTTTCGACGCTGGTGCTGTCCCAGCGACTCTTGGGCAGCACCGCTCCGTCGACTGCGACAGCGATGCCCTTCTCGGGCAGGCCCAGGAATTCGAGCAGCCGACGCATGGTCATGTCCTCGGCGAGCAGGTGATCCTCGCCGTTGACGGTGATACCGATCGCGACCTGTGTCATGGTGTCCTCTCGATCTGTGTGAAGCGTTCGAGTGTGGCGGCTTTCGCCTCGGGCAGCGTCTCGCCGGAGATCAGCGCGGCGACGGCGTCGGCTGTGATGGGCGCGAGCAGGATGCCGTTGCGGCCGTGTCCGGTGGCGGCGATCAACCGGGGAGACAGCCTGCCGATCAGCGGCAGCCCGTCCGGGCTCATCGGCCGCAGTCCGGCAGCGGTTTCGTACAGCTCGTACTCGCCGATGCTGGGCATGAGTCGTTCGGCGTCGGCGATGAGGTCTCGTACCCCGGCGACGGTGACCTGGGTGTCCTGGCCGGATTCGTATTGGGTTGCGCCGACGACCAATCCGTCGC
>NZ_BAOX01000386.1:0-3795 GCF_000813105.1 Rhodococcus sp. BS-15
CGCAACGCGCGCGCGTTTGCCATACGCGAGCAGATTCGCTTCCGATTCGACGCGAATCTGCGCGCACCTGGCGAATGCGCGCGCGTTTGCGAAACCTCGGCTACACCCGAATCCGCAGCACCGCGATTCTCCCGTCCTGGGAAAGCTCGAACCAGTACGACAGGTTCACCGGACTCCCCGGGAAGTCGCCCGAAATCTGTGCGGTGGCGGTGCTGCCTGCACCGGATTCGACGACGGAGAGTACGTCGTAGTGCACCTGTGGCAACTCGGTTCGCCAGCGTCGGATCTCGTCGATGCCGCGATACTCGTGTCCCTCGTCCTCCACGATGGCGTCGGGGGCGAACAGGGCGAAGTAGGGCTCAGAGTCGGCCAGTGTGGCGAGCTCGAAGTAGCGGTCGATGGTCTGCGATTCGGTGATGAACCCAGCGTCACCCCTCCCCCACGGGGAGAGTCCACTCTCCCTCACGGGGAGGGGTCAGAATGTCGACATGAACGGATTGCTGACGATCGGCGAGTTCTCTCGCATCACGCACTTGTCCGTGAAGACACTGCGTCGATATCACGAGTCGGGGTTGCTCGAACCCGCGACAGTCGACGACTATTCGGGCTACCGGTACTACGCGACGGATCAGGTCGCCACTGCGCAGATCATCAGTCGGTTCCGCAGTATGCAGATGCCGGAGCGCGAGGTGCGGGCGATCGTGCACACGCCGGACCCCGACGCCCGAGCCCGGTTGATCTCCGAACACCTCACTCGGCTCGAGCGGCAGTTGGACGACACGCGATCAGCAGTGACGGCACTACGCCGGCTGTTGGATCCGGTTCCGCCCACTATCGATGTTCGACGAGTACTCACCGAACAGTGTTCGGTAGCAGCAATTTCCGAGATGGTCGACGCGTCCGAGGTGCTCGGCTGGTTTAGCACGGCGATGGCCGAGATCGATGCAGCAGTTTCCGAAACCACCGGGCAACCGGGCGGTCTCTACGACAACGAGTTGTTCACCGAGGGCCGCGGTATCATGACTGTGTACGCGCCCACCGCAACTGCGCCGTCCACCAACAGGATTCGGCCGATGACGTTGCAACCCACCGAACTCGCAATGACGGTCCATCGCGGGCCGCACGACGATATCGACGTCACCTACGGCGCACTCGGGGTATATGTCGAGACCAATGGCCTGGCCATCGCGGGACCGGTTCGTGAGGTCTACGCCGTCGGTCCGCGTGATACCGAGGATTCGTCCCTGTGGCGCACGGACATCGGGTGGCCGGTGTTCGTTGCTTCGCCGCGAACGCAGTAGTCAGCGTCCCAGCTGCCTGCTTGCTGAGTCGATTTCGGCATGACCGCCGATCTTCGCGTTGCGCCCCGCTCGATCCCCGGCCTTTCGTGCGCCCTCGGAGTAGCCGGCGTTCGCGCTTTGGCCTCGCCAGTGTCCGCGCGCTGTCGAGGTCTGCCGGTAGTAGTCGCGGAGCTCGATCTCTTTGTTGCGCAACACCAGTGCTGTCCCAGCGCCCTGTTGTTCCTGTTCGATGGCCTTGGCCTCGGTGTCCTTCTTCACTTCGCTCAGCCGTTGACCGATGCGCGACGCGAATGCAGTCTGGAAGTTCAACCGGGCCGTCACGGCGGCGACCGGCACTTCCTCGCGTCGGGTGTAGCGCCGGCGGTTCTTGATCTCGGTGACGTTACGGATCGCCGTCTCGGACCTGTAGGCACCGGACTTGATATAGGCGTCCGACGCTCGCACCATCTGAATCAGCAGGGAGGAGTACAGGGCCTCGGTGGTCTCGATGTCGGAGTCGAAACCGTAGGCGAACACCTGCGTCGACGATCGGGACACATCGCACTGGACGTCGTTGGCGTGCGCGATGGCCACGAACAGATGCACGTAGGTCTTGAGTCCGCGCTTGCCCGGCTCTCCGATGGGGATGACCTTCTGGCTCGGCGTCGCCTGCCGCTCCCTGGACGCACTGTGCGAACGAGCCACCGCCAGATCGACCGACGCCGACGTCGCCAGACGCTGAGCCGCGTCCATGAAGGCCTCGGCCTCGTGTGGGTTGTCGGTGGACTCGGCCTGGCGCAGCAGCCCGCCGATCCGCGTCAGCATCTTGTCCGAACTCATGAGCGAAAGGCTACCGGCCTCCTCCGACACCTTCGGGTTGACCGATTCAGGAACGCAGAAACGACCACTGCGCGGTGCGATGTGTGCCACAGTACCATCGACATATGTGTCGGGGGGAGCATCACAGCGAGATTCTGCGTGCCCATCTCCGGGCACATACCACCGCGTAGAAGTAAGTGGAGAGAACAATGGCGTCTTTGATCACGAAGGTGGCGGTGGTTGCAACGGCAGCCACGCTGCTGACGCTCACCGCATGTTCGAGCGACAGCGGTTCGAGCGGCGATTCGGGTGCTGCATCCGAAAATGCCGACGGCCGTGGACCTATCACCTATGTAGAGGGCCAGGACACCACCGAGACCGGTGTCGTCCAGCAGATCATCTCTGAGTGGAACGCCTCCAACCCCGACGAGCAGGTCACCTTCAAGGAGCAGTCCGCCGACGCCGATCAGGCCCACGACGACTTCGTTCAGCAGCTGCAGGCTCAGCAGAGCGACTACGACGTGATGGCGCTCGATGTCGTCTGGACCGCCGAGTTCGCGGCCAAGGGCTGGCTCGTGCCGCTCGAGGGCGAATTCGCACTCGACAACGCAGGCGTTCTGCCCGCGACCGTTGCGAGTGCGACCTACAACGGCACGCAGTACGCCGCACCGAAGAACACCAACGGCGGACTGCTCTACTACCGCAGTGATCTGCTCCCCGAACCGCCCACCACCTGGGCCGAGCTCACCGAGGACTGCCAGGTCGCCCGCGACAACAACATCGACTGCTACGCAGGGCAATTCGCCCCCTACGAAGGTCTGACGGCCAACGCGTCGGAGATCATCAACGCGCACGGCGGATCCATCGTCGCCGAGGACGGCAAGACCCCCACCGTCGACAGCCCGGAGGCCAAGGCCGGACTGCAGACCCTCGTCACCGCGTTCGAGACCGGCGTCATCCCGGCCCAGGACACCACGTTCAAGGAGTCCGAGAGCCAGCAGGCCTTCCAGGACGGACAGACCTTGTTCCTGCGCAACTGGCCGTACGTCTACGGCACCGCAGCGGAGGAAGGTTCGGCTGTGGCCGGCAAGTATGCGGTCGCACCGCTTCCCGGAGTCACCGGAGTCGGCACCTCGACGCTCGGTGGATACAACGCCGCGATCAGTGCGTACTCCGAGAACAAGGCCACCGCTGCCGACTTCCTGCGGTTCCTGCAGGGCGAGCAGGCCCAGCGCATCATCGCCGAGGGCGCTTTGCCGCCCGTGCTCTCGTCGCTGTACGACGATCCCGCACTGATCGCCGCGATGCCGTACCTTCCCGCATTGAAGGCATCCATCGAGAATGCCGTCCCGCGTCCCGTCACCCCGTTCTACCCGGCCGTCTCGAAGGCTGTGCAGGACAACGTGTCTGCCGCCATCAAGGGTGAGAAGAGCGTGGACCAGGCGATCACGGACATGCAGGCCGGTATCGAAACCGCCGGCGCCAACTGATTTCGGGAGAACCAATGGCTGTACCTGCTGGTGTGACCAGTGGGGCCGGCGCAACCACCGCGGCCGGGGGGCTCGTCCCCGGCCGCGGTCGGCATGTGCGGTCCAAGAACAAGCGCTTCGGCCTGACGCAGGGTCGGGCCTGGCTGTTGATCGCACCGACGATGGTGATCCTCGCGATCGTCATCGTCTACCCGGTGATCCGAGCT
>NZ_BAOX01000385.1:0-3825 GCF_000813105.1 Rhodococcus sp. BS-15
CCTCCGCCTACGCCGATCCTCGAGAGCCGACGCCGTTGCTGGACCCGGCGCCTGCCGAGGCGTCGGCCGTGACGCCGTCCATCCCGACTCCGTTGCTGTCGATGATCGACGACACCAAGTCCACGATCGTCGACCAGATCTCCTCGGTCGCCGAGTTCGTACGCAGGCGGCTGGCCGGTGACTACAGCGTCGACGAGTTCGGCTACGACCCGCACTTCGCCGACGCGGTCTGGCTTCCGTTGCTGCGGCCGCTGTTCGACAAGTGGTTCCGTGTCGAGGTCAAGGGCATCGAGAACATTCCGTCCGACGGCGGCGCGCTCGTCGTCGCCAACCATGCGGGCGTCGTGCCCGTCGATGCATTGATGGCGTCGGTCGCCGTCCGCGATCACCACCCGGCGCACCGCCCTCTGCGGATGTTGGCCGCCGACATGGCATTCGAGATGCCCGGCGTCGGCACGATCGCACGCAAGGCCGGGCACACGCTGGCCTGCAACCCCGACGCCGAGCGTCTGCTGCGTACCGGCGAGGTTGCCGCCGTGTTCCCCGAGGGTTCAAGGGCATCGGCAAACCGTTCAGTGAGCGCTACAAGCTGCAGCGATTCGGTCGCGGTGGATTCGTCTCGGCTGCTCTGCGAACGGGTGTGCCGATCATCCCGTGCTCCATCGTCGGCTCGGAGGAGATCTACCCCAAGATCGGCGACATCGCGCCACTGGCCCGACTGATGGGCATGCCCTACTTTCCGGTCACGCCGTTCTTCCCGCACCTCGGCCCGCTGGGTCTGATCCCCATGCCGTCCAAGTGGTACATCGAGTTCGGCAAACCGATCCTCACCGATGGGTACGACTCCACCGCGTTCGAGGATCCGATGGTGCTGTTCGAGTTGACCGACCACGTCCGCGAGACCATTCAGCACACGCTGTATCGACTGCTTGCCAAGAGGCGCAACGTCTTCCTGGGTTAGACGCTCGGGTTATCGTGTGGCAGTGCATATTCGCGACACTGCCGCTACCGATCTACCGGAGATTCTCGACATCCACAACGATGCGGTCGCCAACACCACCGCCATCTGGGACGAGGAACAGGTCGATCTCGCCGATCGCACAGCCTGGTTCGAGGGCCGGATCGCCGCTGGATACCCGGTACTCACCGCAGAGGTCGACGGACGGGTGGCCGGATACGCGTCGTACGGACAGTGGCGGGTCAAGAGCGGCTACCGGCATTCGGTGGAACACTCGGTGTACATCCACCGAGACTTCTACCGCCGCGGGCTGGCCAGTGCGCTACTGGGCGAGTTGATCGAGCGAGCGAAAGCACGCGACGTTCACGTGTTGGTGGGGTTCATCGAATCCGAGAACACCACGTCGATCGCTCTGCACGAGAAGTTCGGGTTCGTCACCGTCGGACAGATGCCACAAGTGGGCGTCAAGTTCGGTCGGTGGCTGGACCTGACGCTGATGCAGCTCACCCTCTGATCGCCGTCCGGATGGATCAGGCCTTACGACGGCCGATCACCGCGGCCAGCCCACCGCCGACCGCGCCCAAGGCCAACGCCGTGGGCACACCGATCTTGGCGGCCTTGCGTCCGGTGCGGTAGTCGCGGATCTCCCAACCCCGGTTCTTGGCCAGCTCACGCAGGTCGGTATCGGGGTTGATCGCCACGGCGGTGCCGACCAGCGAAAGCATCGGCACGTCGTTGTGGCTGTCCGAATACGCGGTGCAACGCTTGAGATTGAGACCTTCACGCACCGCCAGCGAGCGCACTGCGTGCGCCTTGCCGATGCCGTGCAGGATGTCGCCGACGAGACGGCCGGTGAACACCCCGTCCTTGCTCTCGGCGACGGTTCCGAGGGCCCCGGTCAAGCCCAGGCGCTTGGCGATGATCTGGGCCAGTTCGAGGGGAGTGGCCGTCACCAGCCAGACCTGCTGCCCGGCGTCGAGATGCATCTGAGCGAGAGCCCGGGTACCGGCCCAGATCTTGTCGGCGATCATCTCGTCGTAGATCTCCTCGCCGAGCCGGGTCAGCTCCGAGGTGGGACGGCCGGTGATGAACGAGAGCGCCTTCTCGCGGCCGCTGGCCACGTCCTCGCTGTTCTCTTTCCCGCTGACCCTGAATTTGACCTGCTGCCAAGCGAATTGGGCCAGATCACCGCTGGTGAAGTACTTGCGGGCGGCCAATCCGCGAGCGAAGTGAATGATCGACGCGCCCTGCACCATCGTGTTGTCCACGTCGAAGAAGGCAGCGGCAGTCAGATCCCGCGGAACGGCACCCTCGGACTCGATCTGCAACGCCAGAGCCGCATCGGCACTGGCCTGACCTGCAACGTTGGCGCGGACCTCGGCGTCCGTCGGACCGAACGGATTGCGAATCCTGCGGATGCGGCGCTTGAACTGCTTGTCTTCGCTCGGGTCGTTCGTATCGACCATGTCGATATCGGGCGTGTTCTCGATCGGCAGGTCTGTTCCCCCGTCACTCACTTCCGTCCACCTCCCAGTCGAGTCGCTCGCCGCCAGCCTAGTCGGGGTTGTCCGGGCGGACGCGTGAAGGGCAGCACTGCACGCCTGTCGTTCGGCCCCCGATCGGACCGCGGACTGTGACCTTCGTCTCTGTCGCGGCCGTGTCACAGTGGATGCATGCATACGACTCCCGCCGGCGTGGCTCTTCTCACCCGCGCAGGCTGCCATTCCTGCACTCACGCGTTCGAGGTGTTGAGCGAGGTGTGCCGGGAATTCGACGTGCCGGTCACCGTCGTCGACGTCGACGAGGCGGCAGCGGAATCGCCTGACCTGCGTGCGGAGTACGGGGATCGAGTGCCCGTGGTGCTCCTCGATGGCATCGAACACAGTTACTGGGAGGTGGACGTGCCGCGTTTGCGGGCCGATCTCACCCGGGCAGGGCACCCTAAGAACGTGTGATTGCTCTCGCGTGTGCAGGTGAGGGCCGGTGTGCGCAACTTTGTTCATTCGTTCACAAGCAGTTACCGTGGTGTGAACAGCGTCCGTGAAATAGACACGAACGCAGGATCAGCGTGAAGACCGGCATCGACGCCGTTCGGACGAGGAGCCCCAGACGTGACCGAAGAGCGCCCGTCGCCCAGCGGCGTAGAGCGGGTCATCCCTCAGGCTACGGTCACTCGTCTGGCGACGTACCTGCGGGTCCTCTCGATCCTCGCAGACGAGGGCGTTCTCATCGTCTCCAGTGAAGAACTGGCCACCGCAGCGGGCGTCGGATCGGCCAAACTGCGCAAGGATCTCTCCTTTCTCGGCCCCAACGGCGTACGCGGAGTCGGCTACGACGTGGCCCGCCTCCGCGCCAAGATCGACAGCGCGCTCGGACTCGATCGCGGCCACCGCGTCGTTCTGGCGGGAGTCGGCAATCTCGGGCAGGCGCTGGCCGGGTACGGCGGATTCGCTCGACGCGGGTTCACGATGGTCGGACTGTTCGACAGCGACCCGGCGCGGGTCGGCACCGACATCGACGGCCTCACCGTCCGGCACGTCGACGAACTAGTCGTCGCCTGCCGTGAACTCGAGGCCACCATCGGCGTCATCGCCACCCCCCGACGAGGCCGTGCACAGCGTCGCCGAGAAGCTCGTCGCCGGTGGCGTCGAATGCATCCTGAGCTTCTCGCCGATGGTCCTCGACGTCCCCGAACACGTCGAGGTGCGGCGCGTGGACCTGGCGGTGGAGATGCAGGTGCTCTCCTTCAACAGCTCTCGCAACGTCCCCGGATCGAGCGATATCGCCGGTCCGGCCATCGTCGCCGCGCCCCGGCCGCAGCCGGTATCGCCGCCCCCTCTCGCATCGTCACCGCTCACGTCCACGGC
>NZ_BAOX01000384.1:0-3848 GCF_000813105.1 Rhodococcus sp. BS-15
GGGGGTCCGCGATGAACGCGTTGCTCACGTCGGAGATCCGCAAGGTCACGACACTGAAGTTCTGGTGGGCTCTGGCGATCGCTCCGATCGTCGTCGGAGTGTTCGCGTCCGTCATCACGTCGGTGATCGCGAATCAGCTGGGCGAATTCGAGGAGGACCTCGACATTTCCGGCGGGGTCGCCTCGATCGGCCTGTACGTCGCCGCCGGTGCCGCGATTCTGTTCGCCGGCATCTTCGGTGCCGTCAACGCCGGAACCGAATTCCGCCACAAGACCATCACCACCAGCTTCCTGACGGCCCGCGGCCGCGACGGGGTGATCGCCGCCAAACTCATCGTCACTGCGCTGTTCGGCCTCGGATACGGCCTGGTGGTGCTGCTGGCCAGCTTGATCTGTCTGCTGATCTTCAACGAGCGGACAGTGCTGCTGGACGGCGCGTTCATCGGCGTGGTGGCATCGTGCCTCCTCGCAGTGGTGCTGTGGTCTATGATCGGTGCCGGCCTGGGTCTGCTGCTCAAATCTCCGACGTGGGCCGCGATCGTGCTCGTCGCCTGGCTGCCGTTCGGCGAGGGTCTCATCTCGTTGATCCTGTTCGGACTCGGGCTCGGATCGGTCGCCGTGGCGTTGCCGTCGAATCTGACTCTGCCGACCATGGCGGCGACTCAACTCGACGACGCGGGCGACCTGGCGTCGTGGCCGTGGGCACCGTTCGGACTCGCGCTGTGGGCCGCGATCCTCACCGGCGTCGGCTGGTTCCTGGCCCGTACCCGCGACATCGACTGACGTCGCTTCGTTCGCGGGCCGACCCTGTCGGTGGCCGGGTCTAGCGTGGTGAATCGATGGCACACAGTAATGCGGTGAAAGACCGTGCAACGGCACCCCGACGCGGCTCGTCGACACTCGACAGCGCAGAACCCGCGTCGAGTACTCGGCGTGGGTGGATCAGACGTCTGATCGCGCAGTGCATGCTGCATCGACGCACCGCACTCGGAGCCTTGGGCGTGACGATGATCGCCGCGGTCATCGACATCTCGTTCCCGTTGCTCACCAGGGTCGCCATCGACGACGCGACCGCAGGCAGGGGCGAGAAGATCGCCACCGTCGCCGCCGCCATCGCACTGTTGGGTCTGGTGCGCTTCGCGTGCCAATTCGGTCGACGCATGCTCGCCGGCCGGCTCTCGATCGACGTCCAGCACGATCTGCGCCTCGACCTGCTCGCGTCACTGCAGCGGCTCGACGGGCGCAAACAGGACGAGATCCGTACCGGCCAGGTCGTGTCGAGATCGATCACCGACCTCCAACTGGTGCAGGGACTGCTGGCCATGGTGCCGCTGTCGGCGGGAGCCGTCCTGCAGTTCGTGCTGGCGCTGGCGGTGATGGCATATCTGTCGCCACTGCTCACCGTCGTCGCGGTACTCATCGTTCCTGCGGTCGGCATCGTGGTCTATCGAATTCGGCCCACTCTCTTCGCGGCCACCTGGTCGGCGCAGCAACGCGCCGCCGATCTGGCGCAACATGTCGAGGAGACGGTCACCGGCGTCCGAGTGGTGAAGGGCTTCGGACAGGAAGCCCGCGCGGTGGATCGCATCGAGACACTGGGTCGCACGCTGTTCGCCGAGCGCATGCGATCGGCCAAGATCAACTCGCGGTTCGCGCCGTCGATGGCCACCATTCCTCAACTCGGACTCGTCGGAGTCATCGCCCTCGGCGGCTATCTGGCCCTGGAGGGCCACATCACGATCGGCACGTTTTTGGCCTTCGCCACCTACGTCGCGACCCTGTCCGCCGTTACCCGCACCGTCTCGTCGGTGGTGATCATGGCTCAGCTCTCCCGCGCGGCCGTCGAGCGCGTCTACGAGGTGGTCGATACCGAGCCGTCCGACCCGGAACCGACCGAGCCCGTCGCGTTGCCCGATGGCCCGCTCGGAGTGCGCATCTCCGAGGTGACGTTCCGGTTCGAGCCCGAACGCGACGTGCTCACCGACCTGAACCTGACCGTCTCGCCCGGTGAAACGGTGGCCGTCGTCGGCCACGCGGGCTCGGGAAAGACCGCACTCGCACTCCTGCTCCCCCGCTTCTACCGCCCCGTTCGGGGACAGATCGCCCTGACGTCCGACGGAACGTCCATCGATATCGACGACCTCGACTCGACGTCCCTGCGCGAGGCCGTCTCTCTGGTATTCGACGAGCCGTTCCTCTTCTCCGACACCATCGCCGCCAACATCGCCCTCGGCAGGCCCGACGCAACCGCGGAGGAGATCGAGCATGCGGCGCGGCTGGCGCAGGCCTCGAACTTCATCGACGCCTTGCCCGAGGGATACGACAGCCTCGTCGGTGAGCGCGGCCTCACCCTGTCCGGAGGCCAGCGCCAACGCATCGCGCTGGCCCGCGCTCTTCTCGTCGAGCCGCGCATTCTGATCCTGGACGACGCCACCTCCGCCGTGGATGCCGAGACCGAGGCCGCCATCTTCGACGCGTTGCGCGGCGTCCGCACACGCGCGACTCTCGTTCTCGCTCATCGCCGCTCGACTCTGACCCTGGCCGACCGCGTTGCCGTCCTCGACAACGGCCGCATCATCGACACCGGAACGGTCGACGAACTGGATCAGCGTTGTCCGTTGTTCCGGGCCCTCCTGGCCGGCGGAGACGGCGAGCCGAACGACGATCCCGGCGCGGAG
Source organism: Rhodococcus sp. BS-15 (assembly GCF_000813105.1). Taxonomy (NCBI): domain Bacteria; kingdom Bacillati; phylum Actinomycetota; class Actinomycetes; order Mycobacteriales; family Nocardiaceae; genus Rhodococcus; species Rhodococcus sp. BS-15. Next base: position 2,678 of record NZ_BAOX01000384.1, read on the forward strand.
CCGACCGTGGACCCATCCGCCGACACGCTCTGGCCCGATACGTCTCCCGAGTCGACGGTCGCACCCGGCGCAGCCGCGGTACCCACGCCCGGAGGCGGAGGTGGTCACGGAACTGCGATGGCCGGGGCATTCGGCTCATTGGCACCCACACCGGCCATCTCCCGGGCAGTCGCGGCCCTGCCGCCTGCGACCGAGGACCCGGGCACATCGGGATCCGAACTGCGTCGACCCGACCCCGAGTTCCGGCTGTCGAGACTGCTGAGCCCGGTGCGCTTGTTGCTGGCAGCGGTGGTGGTGCTCCTCGCGCTGGACTCACTGGCCTCGATCGCCTTCCCCTCCCTCGTTCGCTACGCCGTGGACAGCGGGGTGGCCAGTGGAGACTCGAACACCCTGTGGATCGCCACCTCGATCGGCGTCGTGTTGGCAGCGGTGAGTTGGTTCGTCGTCTGCTGGACGACGGTCATCACCGCGAGGGCAGGCGAGCGAGTGCTCTTCGGACTCCGGGTGCGCAGCTACGCGCACATTCAGCGGCTCGGCCTGGACTACTACGAACGCGAGCTGTCGGGTCGCATCATGACCCGAATGACCACCGACGTCGATGCGCTGTCTTCGTTCATCCAGACCGGAGCCTCGACCGCGGTGGTGAGCGTGCTGACCATCGTCGGCATCGCCGCCGCACTGCTCGTCACCGACCCGGCACTCGGACTGGTGGCGCTGGCGGTGGTGCCGCCCCTGGCCGTGGCCACCGTCATCTTCCGGCGCATCTCCTCGGCGGCGTACTCGACGTCCCGCGAGCGCATCTCGATCGTCAACGCCGACTTCCAGGAGAACGTCACCGGACTGCGCGCCGCACAGGCGTACCGGCGCGAGGAGTACGCCGCATCCCGGTTCGCCGAACGCTCCGACCGCTACCGGGCGAGCCGAATGCGATCGCAGACCGCGATCTCGGTGTTCTTCCCCCTCATCACGTTGCTCTCCGACATCGCCCTCGCTGTCGTCGTGTTCGTCGGCGCACATCAGATCGCCACCGGCACCACCACCGCGGGCACCCTCGTGGCGTTCGTGCTCTACCTCGGGCTGCTCTTCGGACCGATCCAGCAGCTCTCGCAGGTGTTCGACGGTTACCAGCAGGCGCGTGTCGGCGTCGGCCGCATCGGGGATCTGCTGCGCA
>NZ_BAOX01000383.1:0-3855 GCF_000813105.1 Rhodococcus sp. BS-15
CGCCGCCGTGATGGCGGTGGTCAAGGCCGACGGCTACAGCCACGGTGCCGTCGAAGTCGCACACGCCGCAGTCGCAGCGGGGGGCGCACGAGCTCGGCGTCACCACCATCGGTGAGGCCCTCGAACTCCGCGCTGCCGGTGTGACGGTCCCGGTGTTGGCGTGGTTGCACCGAACGGACTCCGATTTCGCGGCGGCGATCGCCGAGCAGGTGGGGATCGGGGTCTCCACGCTGCCCAGCTGGACGCCGTGGTCGAAGCAGCACGCCGAGTCGGTTCCACCGCTGATCTCTCGCTCAAGATCGATACCGGGCTCAATCGCAACGGGGTCGCGGAATCGGATCTCGACGTCGTACTCGACGCCACTGCGGCCGCCGTCGCGGAGGGCGCAGTGAGATTGACCGGAATGTTCTCGCATTTGGCCTGCTCGGACGAACCGGCGCACCCCGCCAATGACGCCCAGGCCGAGCGGCTTCGCGACGCGGTGCGGCGCGCCACCCGACGCGGAACGCCTCCCGCCGTCGTGCACCTGTCCAACTCGGCAGCCACGCTGACCAGACCCGATCTCGGTTTCGACCTGGTCCGCCCGGGTATTGCCCTGTACGGCTTGTCGCCGGTCCCCGAGCTGGGAACGTTCGGGTTGCGCCCGGTCATGACGCTATCGGCGCAGGTTGCGAACATCAAGAAGGTGAGCGAGGGTGAGTCTGTGTCCTACGGCTACACCTGGACCGCTTCCGCCGACACCGTGGTTGCACTCGTCGCACTCGGATACGCCGACGGGGTCGTTCGCCGCCTCAGCGGGCGGTTCGAGGTGACCATCGCAGGTCGTCGCTATCCCTCGGTGGGACGAGTGTGCATGGATCAATTCGTTGTCGACCTCGGTGGTGACCGCTCGGGTGTCGCGGTCGGCGACGAGGCGCTACTGTTCGGATCAGGGGACAGGGGAGAGGCGCACGCTCAGGATTGGGCGGATGCGCTCGAGACAATCAGCTACGAAGTCGTCACCGGCGTTCGTGGACGCGTCCGACGACGGTTCGTCGGCGCTCGCGCAGGGGAGGCGACGATCTAGATCATGCTCGGATTGCTGGAGAGTATTGCGATTGTGGTGCGCGAGACGGCGTTCCGGTCCAACAAGGACCCGCTGGCCACCGAGAACCTCGACCTGATGGACGCCGATCGCGGCAGTATCGTGACCGCGGACGACGGTGTGCCGCTCGCGGTACGCGAAGTGGGTCCGTCGGACGCCGAGACCACCGTGATCTTCGTCCACGGCTACTGCCTGCGCACGTCGTCGTGGCATTTTCAGCGCCGCGCCCTCGAACAGCAGTGGGGCTCTGCGGTTCGCATGGTCTTCTACGACCAGCGCGGTCATGGACGTTCGGGAGTCCCGAGCCCGGAGAGTTGCACCATCGGCCAGCTCGGCCTCGATCTCGATGCGGTGATTCGCTCGGTGGTACCCAAGGGGCGCATCGTTCTGGTCGGGCACTCGATGGGCGGAATGTCGATCCTGTCCATGGCGCGGCAACGATCGGACGTGCTCCGTCAGCGAGTCATCGGCGCAGTCCTGATCTCGACGACAGCTGCCGGTCTCGCGCAGTCCGGGGTGGGTCGTAGTCTGCAGAATCCGGCGGTCGACGCGTTCCGGCTCGCGGTGCGGACGTCGCCCGGCTTCGTGCAGTTCGGTCGCGGTGCTGTGCGTGCGCTCATCTCACCGGTACTGCGCGCGGCGTCCTACGGGACCAGGGTGTCTCCGCGCCTGGTGGCGTTCTCGCAGTCGATGATCGACGACACCTCCGTCGTCACGATCGTCAATTTCCTCGAGACGCTCGAGTTGCACGACGAGTCCGAGGCCCTGCTGGAATTCGAGAACATTCCGGTGTCGGTGGTGTGTGGCGACGAGGATTGGATCATTCCGTTCGCCAGCTCGGAGGCTCTGGCTCAGGCTCTGCCGCGTTCGGAGATGGTGCGTGTGCGCCAGGGTGGGCATCTGGTCCAGCTCGAATTCCCCGAACAGGTCAACGGCGCGATACAGCGTCTCGTGGCACGGGCAACGGAGGCCGCGGGCAAGAAGCGACGGTGGGGCGTTGTCTGACGATCCGCTGACTCTACCGGTGGACGTCGAATTGGTCACTGCCGCAGACACTGCCGAGTTCGGTACCCGGCTTGCGGACGTGCTGGTCGCCGGTGATCTGGTGATTCTCGACGGCCCGCTCGGGGCCGGAAAGACCGCCATGACCAAGGGGATTGCGGCCGGACTCGGTGTGCAGGGCCGCGTCACCTCGCCGACGTTCGTCATCGCCCGCGAGCATCGGCCCGGCTCACGGCCCCATGGATTGCCGCCGGTTGCGCTGGTCCACGTCGATGCATATCGGCTCGGGATGACGGGGCAGTCGGCGGTCGACGAACTCGATGCCCTCGACCTCGATACCGACCTCACCGATGCCGTCGTCGTGGTCGAGTGGGGCGAGGGATTGGTCGAGAAGCTGACGGACGGCCATGTGTCGGTTCGTCTGACTCGTGATCCGGACTCCGACGTTCGGCGCGTGACGGTGAGTCGGGTGCACAGCGGGGTGGATCCGCGCGAGCGGCCCTGACCGGGTACCGGGTGCGCGGCCGTATCCCCGGTGACGGGTAATCTGAAATATCGTGCTTGTACTTGCCGTCGACACCTCGACCCCCGCCGTCACCGCAGGTGTGGTGAGCCTGACAGAGCCCGCCGACGGTGCAGTGACCACCACGCTCGCCACCCGGGTTCGGGTGGACGCTCGATCGCATGCAGAAATTCTGACGCCCAACATTCTCGAGTGCTTGGCAGAGGCCGGCATCACCGCGGCCGAGTTGGAGGCCGTCGTCGTCGGCGTCGGCCCCGGGCCCTACACCGGCCTACGGGTGGGAATGGCGACGGCCGCGGCGTTCGGTGACGCACTCGGTCTTGCGGTGTACGGCGTCTGCAGTCTCGACGCCATCGCCGCAGATGTCTCCGAGCCCGGATCGCTGTTGGTGGTGACCGATGCGCGCCGACGCGAAATCTATTGGGCGCGTTACGAAGCCGGAGTGCGGGTGGCTGGGCCCGACGTTCTCGCCCCGGCCGAACTGGATCCCTTCGGCGTCGACGCGGTGGCCGGATCGGCACCGCATGCTGCGGCTTTCGAGCTTCCGATCCGTGATGTGCAGGCACCGTCTCCGGCCGGGTTGGTCGCGGCTGCTGCCGCCGATATCGGCAGCGGTATCGTCCCGGGCCCTCTCGTCCCGTTGTACCTGCGCCGCCCCGACGCCAAGACGCTCGACGAGCGCGCCGCAGCGAAGGCTTCGAAGTGACGGTGTCGATCGAGTCGATGACGGCGGCGGACGCTGCTCGGTGCGCGTATCTCGAGACCGTGCTGTTCCCGGGTGACGACCCGTGGGCCGAGGATGCATTCATCGCGGAACTGGCGGCGCCACACAATCACTACGTCACCGCGCGGGAAGACGGTGAGGTCGTCGGCTACGCAGGCATCTCGCTGTTGGGGCAGCCGAGCCGCGGAGCATTCGTCGTCGGAGAGTCCGAGGTGCACACCATCGGTGTCGACCCGTCGCATCACCGCAGAGGTATCGGCGGGAAACTGCTGGGCGAATTGCTGCGCGTGGCCGACGAGCACGGTGGGCCGGTCTTTCTGGAGGTCCGCACCGACAACGAGCCCGCCATCGAGTTGTACCGACGCGAAGGGTTCGAGATCGTGGGCACCAGGGCGAAGTACTACCAACCGAGCGGGGCGGATGCCTTCACCATGCGTCGGTCCGAGAAGACAGAAGGATCAACTCGATGATCGTTATGGGTATCGAAAGTTCCTGCGACGAAACAGGAGTCGGGATCGTCCG
>NZ_BAOX01000382.1:0-3897 GCF_000813105.1 Rhodococcus sp. BS-15
GGATAGTGCCCCATGGGGTGGTGTAATTCGGATCGGTGAACCATCCGGTTCATGATCAACGAGTTGTGTTGTATGTTAGGCGCTTTCGAGCTGAGGTGTCAACGACTCAGCGGTCGTGTCGGTTGATACTGCAGCGCGTTCCTTCCTGGCGATGACGACCCTCAGCTCGTCCATCGACACGTCGGAGACGTAGCGGCGGGTCACTTGCCACTCGTCGTGCGCTTCGATCACCACCGCGGTCGCCAGGCGCAGGAACGCCGCCGGGTTGGGGAAGATCTCCACGACATCGGCGCGGCGTTTGATCTCCTTGTTGAGTCGTTCGATCGGATTGTTCGACCAGATTTTCTGCCAATGCGACTTCGGGAACGCACGGAACGCGAGCACATCTTCCTTCGCACCGTCCATCATCGCCGACACCTTCGGAAACGACCCGGCGAGCGTCTGCGCGACCTGATCCCACTGCGCTGCAACAGCATCCGGCTCGGTGTGCGCGAAGATCGTCTTGATCGCCGCCATCACCGGAGGCACCTGCTTCGACGACACCGCGGAAGTGACGTTCCGCATGAAATGCACCCGGCAACGCTGCCACGACGCCCCGGTGAACTGCTGCGCCACAGCAGCTTTCAAACCGGCATGCGCATCGGAGATCACCAGATGCACCCCCGACAGCCCCCGCGCCTTGAGCCCGATCAGGAACTCCCGCCAGAAATCGAACGACTCACTGTCCCCGACCGCGGTGCCCAACACTTCACGGGTGCCGTCGATCGACACCCCGGTCGCGACGACGAGCGCATGCGAGACCACATGCGCCCCGATCCGCACCTTGCAATACGTCGCGTCGAGGAAGACGTACGGAAACGTGGTGTGGGTCAACGTTCGCTCACGAAACCGCGCGATCTCCGTATCGAGCCCTTGGCAAATTCTCGACACAGTCGACTTCGAGACGCCCGAGTCAACACCCAACGCTGCGACGAGGTCGTCGACGTTGCGGGTCGACACTCCGTGCACGTAGGCCTCCATGATCACCGCGTACAACGCCTGATCGATGCGTCGGCGACGCTCGAGCAGGCTGGGGAAGAACGACCCTGTGCGCAGCTTCGGGATCTGGATCTCGACGTCTCCGCTGGTCGTCGACACCGTCTTCGAGCGGGTGCCGTTCCGGTAGTTCGTGCGCTCGGCCGTCCGCTCGTAGCGGCCGGCACCGAGGACCTCGGTCGCTTCGGCGTCGATCAGCGCCTGCAGGCCGGCGCGGATCAGCTCGGCGAACACCGACGCCGGGTCTGCACCCTTGAGTGCATCGAGCTGGGTGATCAGGCAGAATGGTCGTGGGTCATCGCGTGGTCCTTTGGTCGAGTCACTGTGAGAGGTAACTCGTTCATCACTACGCGATGGCCCACCCACAACACGGGTACGACACGCCCGAGCTGCGGCTACGCCGCCTCACCGAATGTCCACCACCCCACGGGACTTACCCGTGCCTCGCGTCGAGATATTGTCGGACTCGGCCCGCTCGGTTTCTGGCTCCGTGATTGGAGCGGTGCGATGGGGAATGCCGCCCCCCAAGGGCCCAATGGCTTGATCCACGTAGGTGAAAGGGCACGGACAGCAATTGTCGTGCCCTTTTTCGTCTGAGCTAGCTTCAATGGCAAACACTGAGGAGGGTTGCGTCAATGGGCTTTCCACGAATAGCAAGGCAGGGGAAGGTCGCGGGTGATCCACCTGGCCCGTTCGATCAGAGTGGTCGACGGCTGCGCATCGTCGTCGACTTCGCGCAGGACCAGCGCCGGGTCGAAGAGTGGAATGGAAACACTCACGCCCCGCTCTCAATGCCGAACCCGGAGATCTTTCTGTGGTCGCTGACAGAGGGCGAGAGTATCGACCGCTACTGGATCGGCACCGCCAACGACCCGGCCGACGTCGGCCGGGTCGTGATACCGTCCGGACCCCTCGACCCCAACGCCCACGACTACCTGGGGTTCTCGACCATCAACGGCCAAGGGCGAAGGACCGAATATTCGATCTGGCCCTACAGCACGTATGAAACGTTCGCTCAGGACGACGCCGGAGCCCCCGCAGGTCTATCCACTGAGCAGTGGCTGGCGGAACTTCTCGTTGCCCGGGCTAGCACCGAAATGCGCGCGGACCTGATGGTCACCACCAATCCGCGTGATCTGCCGCGAGGATTTCGGACAATGGAGATGATTAATCTCAGGCCGCGATCGCGGGCTGCCGATAACTGTAGTGGACGTCGTTCGGGGATCGGTACCCGATTGCCGAATGCCGGCGTCGTGGATTGTAGAACCCCTCGATGTATCTGATGATGTCCTGTCGCGCTTTGTCTTTCGTGGAATAGATCGTCCGATAGACGCACTCGTTCTTGAGGGCCGCGAAGAAACTTTCCGCCATACTGTTGTCCCAACACACCCCGGTCCGCCCCATCGACGACCGCATCCCCAGCGAGCTCACCAGAGCCCGGTAGGCCCGCGAGGTGTAGACACTGCCGCGATCGGAGTGGAAAATCGCTCCCGGCTCGATCAGGGTCGTGGATGCCGCATTCGTCAACGCCGCCGCGACGAGTTCGGTGCGCATATGGTCCGCAATCGACCAGCCCACGACTTTGCGGGAGTAGCAGTCGATGACCGTCGCGAGGTACATGAACCCCTGCCAGGTGTGAATGTAGGTGATGTCGCCGACGAACTTGATCCCGGGCCGATCAGCGGAGAAGTCGCGCACGAGCAGATCCGGCACTGCCGGCTCACTGCCGGAGTCGGAGTCGGTAGTGACCCGGAACGGGCGCGGTTGGCACGGCGCGAGGTCCTCGTCGCGCATGATCGACCGGACCAGTTCCGGTGAGCACTCGATGCCGGCTGCACGAAGATCTGCGTGGATACGGCGGTATCCGTACGTGCCGTGCGATAGATCGAAGAACACCCGAATGTGTTGCGCAAGAGTATCTCTGCGAATCTCCGTTGCTGATTGCGGCCGGCTTTTCCAGTGGTAGAAACCGGAGGTGGAGACCTCGAGCCAGCGGCAGCGGTCGGTGATCGGTACTACCGCGGAATCGTCCGCGACATAGGAATCGATGAACTCGTACTTCGCCACTACCGTGGCTCCCGCGCAAAGTACGAGGGTGCTTTTCTCAGGAAGGCTGCCTCGGCTCGAAGTTCTCGATTCTCACGTTCGAGCTGGGCGAGGCGTGCTCGTTCGGTGAGGGTGAGTTCGGTGTCCGGGCCGCCGCCGTGGGTGTCACGGTACTTCACCAACCATCGGCGCAGACTGTCGTCACCGACGTTGTAGGCCTTGGCGACTTCGCTGATCGGCTTGGAGAAGTCGATGACCTCTCGGCACAGTTCGTCCTTGAACTCGGGACTGAACGATCGGCGCGATCTGCTCATGCTGGACTGGCTCATTTCAGTAGATCCCTATTCTAAGCGGGTCCACTGTCCGAAATCCCTGGTCCGATCACAGTCAGAAAATCGTCGCTTGCGGACATTCTTTCGGCGAAAGAGATGCTCCGTGTTTCCGCCCAAGCGCTCTGGTCCGTGCTGGAAAGTGATTCGGCGTTTGAAGCTGCTTGGGACGATCTAGTCGCGGCAGCGAAGGACATAAGCACGTCCGCCTCGACTTTTGGTTTCCTCCGCGACGTCGTGTGGGCGGTCGCAGACAGGCGAAACCTGCCATGCGGAAGCCACAGTTTCGGACGCAAACTGGGTTCGATCTTAGGCGATAATGCGTTCACGGTCGCGCGTGCGCAAGCACAGTTGGGAGATCAACCGAGCGTGGATGTCCACAGCTTCGACCACGACGCAGATTCCGGCTTGTCCGCCGATGAACGCGTTGCTTTGTGTCGACGGGTGTTAGTCGCACCTGCCGAGATGGGGGACTGGTGCACGGTTA
>NZ_BAOX01000381.1:0-3902 GCF_000813105.1 Rhodococcus sp. BS-15
GTACATACATCAGGTCACAGGGACTGACTCGCGACCCTCTTCCATCCGAATCTGCTGCGTTGCACCGAGGCGCAGTGCGACCAAACTACAGTTGCCCGAAGTTCCGAGGGGGCTGGTGTGGGTTGCTGTCGAGGCGATAGTCTTTGATCATGATCACCGGGACGGCTTCACGCCACGCACGGATTGGTGACCCGGCGCTCTTTTGAGATTCGCGCGGGCACGTGCACACCCGCCTCTCAATCGAACAAGATTTGCCAATGGCCGAGATCCACCCATCTCGTAGTTGATTCGTAAAATTACTCGAAAAATCAACTACGACAGGATGATTAATGCCGTTCAGAGATCTACTGATTCCAACGAGGGACGGCCATGCCGACGCCTTCGCCGCATACCCCGACGATCACGAGCCGCACCCCGGGGTGCTGTTGTATTCGGATGCCTTCGGTATCCGGCCCGTGCTGCGGGAAATGGCACAGAAGCTGGCCGATCATGGCTACTACGTGCTCGTTCCCAACATTTTCTACAGACACGGTCGAGCACCCTTGATCGAGCTTCCTGACTACATCGGAGAAGATGTTCGGCCAGCGCTTACCGACCAGCTGATGCCCTTGATCCACCAGCACACCGCTGAGCGCGTTTTGAGCGACGCCGAGTTTTACCTCCAATTTCTCGCTGAACAGACAGAAGTGAGCGGAAGTAAAGTTGGTTTGATCGGTTACTGCATCGGCGGTTTGGTCGCCACGCGAACTGCGGCTGCCTACCCCGATCAGACTGCGGCCATCGCCGCATTTCATGGCCCAGTGGGGGCAGACGGAACCGAAGCGCTCGCGAAAATCACCGCCAAGGTTCATTTCGGTCATGCTGCGAGTGACCTGACTCCCGAGGCCTTGAACGAGCTGAACGGAGCGCTGGACGCCGCGCACCTGGTCTATACCTCCGAGATTTACCCGGGAACCGTCCATGGGTTCACGATGTCCGATACTGACGCCTTCGACGCGGCCGGGCTGCAGCGGCATTGGGACCGCCTTCTTACCCTCATGGACAGCGCCCTGGTCACCGCCTGAGCTTCACAATAAGGGTGGTGGTAATTTCCTCCCACTGTACGAATGTCGACCCGGTCGCTGATCGGCCACTCATGCATACTTCTGCGCGCTGAGCCCGTGCGTTTATAGTTGGGAGAATGACCGATCAGAGACGGGGGTCGCGAGCACGACGTCGAATACTGTTCTCTACCTTGCTAGTTGGATCACTTATTCTCTGGATAGCATCGTTCGGTGGAGTGCCGGGATCGAGCCCGCGGCGGGTTCGCGTTCGTGGTTGACGTGTCTATCTCGAGCGGCTTCAGGGTGCGGAGCCACACGGCGAGGGCCTCTACGATCTCGCTGGGGCGGTCTTCTGGGAGGAAGTGCGTGCCCTCTCCGATCGACGTGAGGGTCATCGCTCGGCCATGCGTAGCGCACCATTTGACTTCGGCCTCACCAACCAGCGCGCCCGGTGCACCGTGCAACAGAAGTGTAGGCAGGTCCTCATCTTGCAGGATGTCCTGATTCCGGACAATAATTTGCGCAACATCGGCCGGTTCGCCACCGATGGGTATCTCGCGCACCCATTGCAGGATTGGTGCTCGTGATTCCGTTTTCATGAAGGGGGCGCGGTACCCGTCGTGCTCGGTAACACCGAGTCTGCGAACGATTCCCGATGGAAGCACGACCTCGATAAAGAAGTTCTCCTCGATGATGGTTTGCTCGCCAGACCCCTCAGCTCGAAGTCGGGAGAACATCTCGCGGTCTGCTTCGCTCATGTCGGACCAGCTGGCGATTGGATGGAGGTGCGCCTCAAGAACCGCCACACCCCGCACGACTTCCCTACGCGAGCGCGCAAGCGCGAGGGCTAGTACACCGCCCCAATCGTGGCCAACCAGGACGAGTTCGGGCGCGCCGAGCGTGTCCACGAACCCTTCCAGATAAGCGAGATGGTCCACCAACCGGTAGCCCCGCCTCGACGGACCCGACAGTCCCATACCGATGAGATCCACCGCGATCACGCGGTACCCCAGTCCTGCCAGATTCGGAATCACGTTGCGCCACAGATGCGACGACGTCGGGTTGCCGTGCAGCAGCATCACGAGCGGCCCGGAACCGTCCGCAAGGAACGACATCGTGCTATCAAGCACAGGCAAGCTTCGTCTCTGCACGTGTACGCCTCTCCGGTCGCAAAGCAAAAGCGCGATGACACTCGTAATGTATCTACTCAACCGCTGTGGCACTCCTGGCGTAGTGCACATCGGTAGCCGCGTCCACTGGGCATCCGCAAGCGGCACGCCTGACCCGCACAGCATTGAGTCAGGTGGAGCGCGAGGACGTCGGCACCTCGGGTGGGATCCGACATCGCACCACCTGTGGGGGTCTTGGGAATTCGAGGTGGGCGCGTTGTGGGCACTCTTCGACCGATCTTGCTAACCTGTCGTCGTGACCGACACTCGTCAGGCTTGGTGGTGGCTGCGCTAGCAGCCCGGTCGACCATGTCCCGCGGGCTGTACTTCAGCCCGCCGACCTCTCGAATGAACACGTCGTGCGGCTAACGCAGCCCGCTCCGGTTCATTCAGAGAGGTTCATCGATGAGCACCAACACCTACGCTTCGAGCGTTGAGCGCAGTAACCTACTCGCCACCGATATCGCGTCCGATCCAAGCCGATACCGCACACTGACCGGGGAGCGACCCACTGGCCCTTTGCATCTCGGTCACCTATTCGGGACGATTCGGGAACGAGTGCGACTGCAAGAGCTCGGCGTGGAGACGATGATCGTCCTGGCCGACTACCAGGTGATTACGGACCGCGACGCCATCGGGCACGTACGACAACATGTCTACGACGCAGCCTTGGACAACATGGCAGCAGGCATCGATCCCGAAAAGTCCACCATCTTCGCGCACTCGGCAGTACCCGCCCTCAACCAACTGGTGCTGCCGTTCCTCAGCTTGGTGACGGAGGCGGAACTCCACCGAAATCCGACAGTGAAAGCCGAACTCGCAGCCAGCGGCCGCGCCCTGAGCGGCTTACTCCTGACGTATCCAGTACATCAGGCAGCGGATATCCTGTTCTGCAAGGCAAATGTGGTGCCCGTCGGTAAGGACCAACTCCCGCACATCGAGATGTCGAGGGTCATCGCGCGCCGTCAACGACCGATACGCTGCGGTATTCACCGAACCACAAGCCTTACTGACGTCGAGTCCCGACGTTCCGGGACTCGACGGGCGCAAGATGTCCAAGAGTTTCGGCAACGCGATCACATTGTCGATGACACCGGACGAGACAGCCCAGGTAGTACGCCGCACGGTCACAGACCCGGAGCGGTACATCTCGTATGACCCGGATACGCGGCCGGGAGTGTCCGCACTTCTCACAGTCGCAGGACTTTGCAGTCAGAGGAATCCGGAAGCGATAGCCGCTGAAATCGGTTCAGCAGGGGCCGGATCACTGAAAACCCTTGTGATAGAAGCAGTCAACTCGTTCCTTGTAGGTCATCGTCGTCGGATCCCGGCTATGTCCAGTCGATAGTGCGTCGGGGGAACGAGCACGCCAACGAGATCGCCGAGCAGACCCTGGACGAAGTACGCACGGTGATGGGCACTCATTACTGAGCGAGGCGCGCGGCTTTCCCATGCGCGAATTGTAGAGAAGGGCTGGGTGCGCTGGTCCCGATGGGGAGCAGCGGTGCGCGCTTGCTTCCCGCATTGAGATCCTTCCGGTGTCGCATACGCCGGCCCTGCTGCGAGCACGATCGCGGCACCGATCACACCGGCGGTCCCGGCCAACAATGCCCCGACAGCGAGGACTCCCGCCACCGACCTGCGTAGCGTCGGCTTCCTCGATGCCGCAATCGGTTCCGATATCGGTTCC
>NZ_BAOX01000380.1:0-3912 GCF_000813105.1 Rhodococcus sp. BS-15
AACCACACCACTGCGCGGAGCGCACTACACGCGAACCGCCAGCAACTTTCCCTCGGTTTCGATTTTGCGCTGATGCTCGTTGAAATCCGGTGCAGCGCAGACGAACAGCGTGCGGCCGTCGGATCCGCCGAGTCCGCAGGCGAAGACCCCGAGATCGAAATCGAGCTGCTGAAGAATCTCCCCGCCCGGTGCCACGTGCAGCACTCGCTGCCCCAGCGCGTCGGCGATCCACATCGTGCCGTCGGTGTCGATGCAGCATCCGTCGGCGGCAACCTTGACCTCACCGATGGCCGTCGCCATGTCCGTCGACGTCGGTAGGTCGCCGAACTTCGCCCAGTCGCGCCGCTCCCCCAGCGATCCGTCCTCGGCGATGTCGAAGGCACTGACCCGGTTGCCGACCGTCTCGTCGACGAGCAGTTCGCCCGAAGCCGTGAACGCCATCCGTTGGGGAAGTACAGATCCGACGCCACGACGTGCGCCGAACCGTCCGGGTCGACGCGAATCAGGTCGGCCGTCTCGACGGGCGCGAAGTTCATCAGATCGAAGCCGAAGTTGCCGATGTACGCGCGGCCCTGCGCGTCGACGAGCATGTCGTTGAGATTCGCCCGCACATACGTCGACAGATCGGCGTGCACGGTCAGTGAGCGTCGTGCTCACGCAGTAGCAACTTGTAGTCGCGCATCGACACGATCAGCAGGCGCCCGTCGGGCAACCATCCCAGGCCCGACGGCTGGTTGGGCACTTCGGCTTCGACTCGGACGTCGGAGCCGTCCTCGAGGGCGGACACGACGCGATGGGAGTAGAAGTCCGATACCCAGATCCTCCCCTCGTGCCATCGCGGACATTCGAAGTAGGTGTATCCATCGAGAACGACTGTGGTCTCCGGTTTCATGTTTCGAATTCAAACACCGCGAACGGTGGCCGCGACGCCGAATGCGTGAGCTGGCATGCTGGGGCCCGTGTTCGACGCCCACCTACACATCATCGACCCGAAGTTTCCGCTGATCGAGAACCACGGTTTCCTGCCCGATCCGTACACCATCTCGAACTACCTCTACGACGTCGACGGGCTCGGTATCACCGGCGGCGCAGTGATCTCGGGATCGTTCCAAGGCACCGATCAGACCTACCTGCTGGCCGCGTTGGAGACCCTGGGACGCGGCTGGGTCGGCGTCACTCAGCTCGATCCGGAATGTTCCGACGAGGACATCGTCGCGCTGCACGACGCGGGCGTGCGAGGAATGCGGTTCAACCTCAAACGCGGCGAAACGGATCTTCAGATGCTCACCACTGCGGCGCGCCGTGTCCACGATCTGGTGGGGTGGCACGCCGAGCTGTACGTCGATGCGTCCCTGCTGCTCTCGCTCGAACCGATACTCGCGAAACTACCGGCCGTGAGCATCGACCACCTGGGCCTCTCGACGCAGGGCCTGCCGTATCTACTCGATCTGGTCGATCGCGGAGTTCGCGTCAAGGCAACGGGATTCGGCCGGGTGGACCTCGACATCATCGACACGCTGCAGAAGATTCATCGTGTGAATCCGGCCGCGTTGATGTTCGGCACCGATCTACCGGGCACCCGCGCCCCGCGTCCGTTCTCCGAGACCGACATCGACATCATTTCTCACGCCGTCGGCGGCGATCTCCCGGCGGTGCTCGACGCCAACGCCCGGGCTTGGTATCGCGTCCCTTGAATCAGCAGGGCCCCTGACCCTTAGACGAAGAGAGCTCCGCCGAGCCACACTGCCGAGGCGAGCAGCGCGCCGAACAGCTCCACCAGGATGGACAGCCCGGCAGCCTTGGTGGCGTGCACGGTGGATCTCCATGCCTCGGAATGATTGCGATGCCTGGGCACCTCGGCCACGTAGACGCCGGCGATGAAGCCGATGAACAGTCCGACGACGGGGATGACGAAGAATCCGACGATGCCGAGCAGTCCGCCGATCATCAGCGATCGCATCGGCACACCGGCCTCCCGCATGCGCCGGCCCGGCCAGGTGTACTTCACGACGCCGCTCAGAACCAAGAGCACCGTGGCGATCGCGAACACCGTCCAGGCGGCTGCTCCGCCGGTGACCCACGCCCACACTGCGACGGCCGCGAAGATCAAGATGGTGCCCGGCAGAATCGGGACGACGATACCGACGAGGCCCACCAGAATCACCAGGCCGACCAGGACCTCACCGAACACGCTCATGGGCTCAGTGTGCCCTGTGTCGGTTCAGACGGCGGGGTGAACCTTGCCCGCTGCCTCGCGTGCCCGGCTTCGCGCCGTCTCGATGTCCGAGGCCGTCGACACCGCAACGCCCATCCGACGCCTGACGAAACTCGTCGGCTTACCGAACAGGCGAAGATCGGTCTCGGGGACAGCAAGCGCATCGGCGACACCATCGAAGTGAATGCCCTCGGCATCGACACCGCCGTAGATCACGGCCGACGCACCGGGCGAAAGCAGCGTCGTGTCGATCGGCAGACCCAGAACGGCGCGGGCATGCAGCTCGAACTCCGAGAACCGTTGCGTACGTAGCGTCACCAAGCCCGTATCGTGCGGCCGCGGACTCACCTCGGAGAAGTACACGTTGTCGCCCTGCACGAACAGTTCAACGCCGAACAACCCGCGCCCACCGAGCGCCGTCGTGATGCGCTCGGCAACGTCGCGCGCACCGGCCAGGGCCGCGTCGGACATCGGTTGCGGTTGCCAGGATTCGATGTAGTCACCGGATTCCTGCAGGTGCCCGATCGGCTCGCAGAACGAGGTTCCGTTGGTCGCCCGGACCGTGAGAAGTGTTATCTCGTAATCGAAATCGACGAATCCCTCGACGATGACGCGACCGTGGTCGACGCGACCACCTTTGAGCGCGTACTCCCATGCTGCCTCGACATCGGCCTCGCTGCGAACGACGGACTGCCCCTTGCCCGAGGACGACATGACGGGCTTGATGACGGCGGGAAAACCGATGGTGGACAGGGCATCTCGCACGTCTTCGAGCGAGTCGGCGAACGCGTACGGTGACGTCGGCAGCCCGAGTTCCTCGGCTGCGAGACGCCTGATGCCCTCACGGTTCATGGTCAACTGCGTCGCGCGAGCCGTCGGGATCACCACGCTCCTGCCGCGCGCTTCGACCTCGGCCAGGGCATCGGTGGCTATGGCCTCGATCTCCGGCACCACGAAATCCGGCTGCTGCGAATCGATCAGCGCCAGTAGTTCTTCGGGGTTGCTCATGTCGATCGTGAACGCGTGATGGGCCACCTGATGACCGGGGGCGTTGTCGTAGCGATCGACGGCGATCACCTCGACGCCGAGGCGCTGGAACGCGATGATCACCTCTTTGCCCAGCTCACCCGAGCCGAGCAGCATCACCCGGGTGGCCCCGGGAGTGAGCGGAGTACCGATACGGACGGGATCTGGGGCAGTCACAGCCCTATTATCCACACCCCGATCGATTGGACGACCTAGTACAAGTTAGTCTCCATTCACATTCGCAGGTGACGAGTCGGAACGAGGCAATAACGTGTCGAACACTGGTGGACCACTCGCAGGGCTCCGCGTAGTCGAACTCGCAGGCATCGGGCCCGGCCCACACGCCGCACTGCTGCTGGCAGACCTCGGCGCAGACGTCGTACGCGTGCAGCGTGCCGGGCAGATCTCTCCCCACGACCACCAGCTGCGCAGCCGCACCATCGTCGAGGCCAACCTCAAGGACCCGGCCGACATCGAGAAGGTGCTGGGACTCGTCGAACGCGCCGACGTGCTGATCGAGGGCTTCCGCCCCGGCGTCACCGAACGCCTCGGCCTCGGACCCGACGCCGCCCTCGCCCGCAACCCGCGCCTGTCTACGGCCGCATGACGGGCTGGGGTCAGGAAGGCCCCTGGGCGCAGACCGCAGGCCACGACATCAACTACATCTCCGA
>NZ_BAOX01000379.1:0-3933 GCF_000813105.1 Rhodococcus sp. BS-15
CGTAGGCGATGTGCTGGTATTACGCGGGTACCTCGACAAGGGGGTACACGCCGTTCTCGTCGTGTGTCTCGTTGCCGACGACGGGAGGGTTGAACACGCACAGCATGCGCATTTGGGTGCGCGGCTCGACGGTGTGGCGCTCGTGCCCGTTGAGCAGGTACATCGATCCCGCACCGAGCTCGTAGGTCTCTCCGGTTTCGCGGTCGGTGAGCGTTCCCTCGCCTTCGATGAGCCAGACGGCCTCGACGTGGTTGGCGTAGTGGAAGTTGTTCACCGTGCCGGCCTGAATCGTCGTCTCGTGGAACGAGAACCCGACCTTGTCGCCGCCGAGAATGATCCTCTTGCTGCGCCAGTTGCCGTCTTCGCTCTCGATGTCGCGATCGGTACCGGTGATCTCCTGTGTGGTGCGAACGATCATGCGATGTCCTCCTTCGATGTCGGTTGTTGCGGACGGACGGTCAGGAAAGCACCCTGCGACGGCGCTCTCGATGACGTCCAGACCGCGGTCGAGCTCGTCCATCGTCGTGGTCAACGGTGGGAGCAGCTTGACGACCTCGTCCTTCGGGCCTGCCGTCTCGACGAGCAGATGCTCGTCGTAGCACAGCTGAGACACCTTGCCCGCCAACTCGGCGTCGTCGAACACCAGTGCCTGGACCATGCCACGGCCGCGAGTGGAGATGCCGTCGAACTTGGCGCAGAGCTTGATGAAGCGATCCTGGATGTGCTCGCCCTTGGCGAGGATCTCCTTCTCGAAGGTGTCATCGGACCAGTAGTGGTCGATCGCTGCCTTGGCCGTGACGAACGACGGGTTGAACCCGCGGAAGGTTCCGTTGTGCTCACCGGGCGACCAGACGTCGAGCTCGGGCTTGAACAGTGTCAGCGCCAACGGCATGCCGTAGCCACCGATGGACTTGGACAGCGTGACGATGTCCGGGGTGATGCCGGCTTCCTCGAACGAGAAGAACTGGCCGGTGCGACCACAACCCATCTGGACGTCGTCGACGATCAGCAGGATCTCGCGTCGCGAGCAGAGCTCGGCCAGCGCGCGCAGCCACTCGGGGCGCGCGACGTTGATGCCGCCCTCACCCTGGATGGTCTCCACGATCACTGCGGCCGGGCGGTTGAAACCGCTGCCCGAGTCGTCGAGCACGCGCTCGAACCACTGGAAGTCCTCGGTGACGCCGCCGAAGTAGTTGTCGTATGGCATCGGCGTGGTGTGCACCAACGGAATTCCGGCGCCAGCTCGCTTCATCGAGTTGCCGGTGACCGACAGCGCGCCGAGTGTCATGCCGTGGAATGCGTTGGTGAAGTTGATGATCGCCTCGCGGCCGGTGACCTTGCGGGCCAACTTCAGTGCCGCCTCGACGGTGTTGGTGCCCGTCGGTCCCGGGAACTGAACCTTGTAGTCCAAGCCGCGGGGGTCGAGGATGTTCTTCTTGAACGACTCGAGGAACTCACGCTTGGCAACGGTCGACATGTCGAGTCCGTGCGTGATTCCGTCGCTGGTGATGTAGTCCACCAACGCGCTCTTGATCATGTCGTTGTTGTGGCCGTAGTTGAGTGCGCCTGCGCCACCGAAGAAGTCGAGGTAGTCGTTGCCGTCCTCGTCGGTGATCACCGAGTTCTTCGCGGTGGAGAACACGGCGGGCCACTGGCGGCTGTAGCTCCGCACGCCGGATTCGACGGTCTCGAACACATCGGGCTTCTCTGTTGTAACGGTGTTCTTTTCGGTCATGTTCTGCTTGTTCCTTTCGTAATTCCGCGATGCGTCGGGGCCTACTGTGTAGAGCTCCTCGGCTTCGTGGCTATCAGGGAAATCGTTGGGCGCGAACAAATCCGACCTGACGATGTCGGTGCCTCGCTTGCGTGCGAGGCTCGTGAAGGTTGCGATGGACGCTTCGTTGTCCGGGCTGATCGTCGTCTCCAGATGCGTGATTCCCTGTGGCTCGAGGCGGTCGAGCAGCTCCATCAGCATGCGACCGGCAAGACCCTTGCCACGCTGGTCCGCATCCACGGCGACCTGCCACACGAACAGCGTGCGGGGGGCGTCCTGGCGGATGTATCCGGTGACGAAACCGACTGCGCGGCCGTCTATGTCGGATACGACGGTGGTGGCCGCGAAATCGCGGCACCACAACACGTACGAGTAGCTGGAGTTGAGGTCCAGAACTCGCGAATCTCTTGCGATCTCCCAGAGCCGGACTCCGTCGGAGATCTGTGGCTTACGAAACTTCACTGCGTCCGGCGCAGTGACTGGGGTACTTCTCAGCAATGCGGGCTTCATGGGAAATACAAACGTAACAAGGTCGTCGTGGCATATCGAGTGCGCTCGGAAATCGACCTCCGAATCGGACATGCATCCCCAGGTTAACCGCCGAATGTGATGATGGTCACATTGTTGTTGCCCGGCTGGCTGTACCCGCAATCATGAAGTTCAAACCACCCGCTTCGGGCGGGCACCTATTTCGGTGTCGCGAGAGCGAACGGCAGCACCGCCTGCGCACCCGCAGCATTCAATGCCGCCGTGGCGCAGGTGAACGTCCACCCCGTGTCGGTGAGCAGATCGATCAACAGAATCGGCCCTGTCACGGACGATACGTCCGGAACGTCCCATGAGTCCACCAGCCCGGCGACTCGAAACGCCGAATTCGCCGCCGAGACCGGCGGATGACCTGCCCTGACCTGCATGACGCCGAGATCGCTCAATTTTCCGACGGAGGCCAATCGCTCGGCGATCGACCGCACCAACACAGGATGGGTGGGGGAGTCGAGAGCGAGAACCGCAGTGGGCCGCTGCTTCCAATCCCAGTGGGCGAGCACGGTGATGCACGCCTTCTCCAACGCATCGGTGGCCGGAGCGTCGGGTGCATCGAGCAGGGCACGCAGTCGGCTACCCCAGCCCAGGTCGGTGAGTCGACCCAGCACGCGCCCGGGTTCGTGTGGGTCGGCGATCTTGCCCGAGAGCGAGACACCCAGCTTCTTCATGCCGCTGGGCCACTGCTTTCTGGGCTGCAGGTCGATGCCCGGCCGATCCAGACGTGCCCTGGCCGAGTCGACCGAGGCCGCGTCCACCGATGCCGACAGGTGTTCGCCCGTGCAGTTGTCGCACCGCCCGCATCGGTCGGACTCGCTACCGGGTGCGCCCAGATCCGGGTCGTCGAGTTGTCTGCGCAGGAATTCCATCCGGCAGCCGTCGGTGCCTGGTAGTCGATCATCGCCTGCTGCTCGCGGTCCCTGGCCTGTTCGAGACGCTCGTAGCGGGCCGCGTCGTACGTCCATTGCTCCCCGGTTGCCATCCAACCGCCACGAACGCGTCTGACGGCGCCATCGACGTCGAGAACCTTCAGCACCATCTCGAGTCTGCTGCGACCCAGCTCGACGAGAGGCTCCAGCGCCTGCGTCGACTGGGCCTTGTCGGTGTTCAAGGCATCGATGACCTGACGCACCAGATGTTCGCGGGGGAATGCGACGGAGGCGAAGTAACTCCAGATCTGCCTGTCCTCGTGGCCCGGAAGCAGCACTACGTCGGCGCGTTCCGTAGCGCGCCCGGCACGGCCGACCTGCTGGTAGTACGAAATCGGAGACGATGGTGCTCCCATGTGCACCACGAAGCCGAGATCGGGCTTGTCGAAGCCCATGCCCAGTGCGGACGTGGCGACCAGTGCCTTGACTCGGTTGGCCAGCAGGTCACCTTCGAGCGATTCCCGCTCGGTCGGGTCCGTCTGACCGGTGTACGACGCCACGACGTGGCCTTGATCGGTCAGCAGCGCTGCGAGGTCCTTCGCCGCAGATACCGTCAGGGTGTAGATGATTCCCGAACCGGGCAGCGTCTTCAGGTGATCGCCGAGCCACGCCGCCCGTTCGGTCGCGTTGTCGATCTTCACCACCGCCATGCGCAGAGAGTCGCGTGCGAGCCCGCCGCGCAGGACGAGC
>NZ_BAOX01000378.1:0-3939 GCF_000813105.1 Rhodococcus sp. BS-15
TGCTGGTGCACGGAGCCTTCGCGAACAACACCAGCTGGGACGGCGTCGCGAGAACCTCCGCGGCCGCGGCTACCCCGTGGTGACGGCGGACAACTCGCTGCGCGGGCCGGCAGTCGACGCGGCCTCGGTCACCGATGTCGTCGAGAGTATCGACGGTCCGGTGATCCTGGTGGGCCATTCGTACGGCGGCACGGTGATCAGCAACGTGCATGCCGACAACGTGGAAGCACTCGTCTACGTCGCCGCGTTCATGCCCGTAGAAGGTGAACCCGTCGCTCTGGAACTCGACCCCATCCGATTCCCGGTGACCGCGCTGGTGCCGCCGGTGATCGGCCTGACGATCGTCGACGACGCGTCGAACATCATCGGTAAGAACGTCGATTCATACATCACGCCCGCACTGTTTCGCCCGTTCTTCGCGCCCGATGTGAGCGAGGAGCAGGCCGCGCGCATGGTCGCGAATCAGAAGACGATCGCTGCCGGTGCACTGCTCGAGCCGAGCGGTCCGCCGTCCTGGGCGCACACGCCGTCGTGGGCGCTGATCCCCCAGCAGGATCAGATCATCCCGACCTCCGCCGAGCGGTTCATGGCGCAGCGGGCGGGCGCTCAGGTGACCGAGGTGCCGGGTTCGCACGCGATCCTGGTCTCCAACCCCATGGCCGTGTCCGATCTTGTCGTCGCGGCAGACGCGGGTAGCTGACACCTCACGAAACGAACTCGGGCCCGGCCACCTGTCGAAGGTGGCGCCGAGGAGTTTCATGACGAGCGTCAGATCCCGATGAGGTCGTGATCGGCTACCTTCGACGCCAGAATGCGCAGGTGCTCGTCGGCACCACCGAGAGTGTGCTCGATGGCCACCAGCCGACTGGTGTAGTGCCCGACCGGATATTCGGCCGTGACGCCGATTCCGCCGTGCAACTGGATGGCCTCCTGGCCGATCTTGCGACCGGACCGCGAGATCTGCAGCTTCGCGCGCGACGCGATCGTCGTGTCGACGTTGCCGTCCGCCAACGACATCGTGGCGTACAGACTCATGCTGCGGGCGAGTTCGAGCAGCACGTACATGTCCGCCGCCCGGAAGGTGAGCGCCTGGAACTTGGCCAGCGGAACCCCGAACTGCTTGCGCGCCTTGAGGTAATCGGTGGTCAGCCGCAACGCCTCCTCCATGGCACCGATCGCCTCGGCGCACAACGCAGCCTGAGCCCGCACCTCCGCACCGGTGATGGCCGCTGCCGCGTTCTCGGCGGTGCCGAGCGGTTCGGCTGCGACATCGACGAATTCGATCTGAGCGGCGCGCTGACCGTCGTGGGTGGCGTAGGACTTGCGCGTGAGACCGGTCGCGTCGGCATCGACCACGAACAGTCCCGTTCCACCGGTGGGCAGCGCGGCACTGACGACGATCACGTCTGCGCTACCGCCGTGCGGAACCGGGTTCTTGACGCCGTTGATCGACCACGAACCGCCGTCCTCGGTGGCGGTGGTGGCGACCTCGATGTTGGGCCAGCGGCTGCCGGATTCGTTGTGCGCGAACGCCAACATCGACGACCCCTCGGCCACCGGCGGCAGCAGCCGCGCGCGCTGGTCGGCGCTACCGAGCTCGGAGATCAACCCGCCGGGGACGAGGACGGCGTCGAGAATCGGCTCCGGTGCGAGCCGTCGTCCGACCTCGGTCATCACGGCCATGATCTCCACGGGACCGGCGTCCATCCCGCCGTCTTCCTCGCTGAACGTCAGACCCAGCAGGCCGACCTCGGCCAACTGCTTCCAGACGTCGGTGCTCCAGCCCAGCTCACCGGCAACGATCTTGTTGCGCTTCTCGGTGTCGTAGGCCCGCGTGAGCACCTCACGAGTGGTGTCGCGCAGCAGCTTCTGCTCTTCGTTGAGTTCGAAATCCATGTCTTCAGATGCTCCCTTACAGTCCGAGAATCGCAGAGGCGATGATGGTGCGCTGAACCTCGTTCGAGCCGCCGTAGATCGACACCTTGCGGTAGTTGAGATACCCCGGTACCGAGCGCTGCGCCCAGCCCTCGCTCTCGATGTCCTCGCCCGCCTCGTAGGGCAGTGAGTCCGGCCCGGCAACGTCCATCAGCAATTCGGTCGTGGCCTGCTGCAGTTCCGATCCCCGCAGCTTGAGGATGGACGACGCCGGATTCGGCTTGCCGTCGTCCGAGCTGGACACCAAACGCAGCTGAGTCAGCTCGAGGGCGAGCAGTTCGTTCTCGACCTCGGCCATCTTGGCCGCGAACAAGGGGTCCTCGAGCAGCGTGCCGCTGCCGACCTTCGTCTGTGCTGCGTGCTTCTTCGCTTGTCCCAGATGCACTTTGGTGTGTCCGGCACGGGCGACGCCGGTGCGCTCGTTGCCGAGCAGGAACTTGGCGTAGCTCCAGCCCTGGTTCTCCTCGCCCACGAGGTTCTCCGCCGGAACGCGGACGTTGTCGAAGAAGACCTCGTTGACCTCGACACTGCCGTCGATCAGCTTGATGGGGCGCATCTCGATGCCGGGAGTGTTCAGATCGATCAGCAGGAACGAGATTCCGGCCTGCTTCTTCGGCGCATCCGGGTTGGTGCGCACGAGCGCGAAGATCCAGTCGGCGTACTGGCCGAGCGTGGTCCACGTCTTCTGTCCGTTGACGATGTAGTCGTCACCATCGCGGATGGCGGTGGTGCGCAACGACGCCAGGTCCGATCCGGCCTCGGGCTCGGAGAAGCCCTGGCACCACCAGATATCGAGGTTCGCCGTCTTGGGCAGGAACTTCTCCTTGAGCTCCTGAGAGCCGAACGTCGCGATGACCGGGCCGACCATCGAGGCGTTGAACGCCAGCGGCTCGGGCACCGACGCCAACTGCATCTCATCGAGCCAGATGTGACGCTGCACAGCGGTCCAGTCGCGGCCACCGAACTCCGCGGGCCAATGCGGCACCGCCAAGCCGTTCTCGTTGAGGATTCGCATGGTCGTGACCACCTCGTCCTTGCTCAACTCCTGACCCGTCGCGCTCTTCTCGCGAATCTCGGCGGGGACCTTCGTGGTGAAGAACGTCCGCATCTCGTCACGGAACGCGGCCTCTTCTTCTGTGAGGGCAAGATTCATCGACAATCCTCCAAGCTCGTTCGCGTATCTTCGTATCGACCGTACTCCCTGGTAACTCTGGGATATTCTCCGCTCACTATGACTCTTCTGGCACTGGTTCGGCACGGTGAAACGAACTGGAATCTGCACGGGCGTCTGCAGGGCTCTTCGGACATTCCTCTCAACGACACCGGCCGCGCCCAGGCCCGCGAGGCCGGCCACGACCTCGAGTACCGGGCCTGGGACCACCTGGTCAGCTCCCCGCTGATCAGAGCGGCGGAAACTGCAGACATCATCGGCGCGCACCTGGGCCTGACCCGCACCGCCGAGTTCCCCGATCTGGCCGAGCGGCATTTCGGTGACGCCGAGGGGTTCACCGATTGGGATGCGTACTCGCACTGGCCGGACGGCCGGTATCCGGGCTTGGAGCCGCGATCGAACCTGATCGTGCGAGGCGTGCGCGGCGTGGACGAGATCGCCTCGCGCTATCCGGACTCCGCGGTGATCGCCGTTGCGCACGGAGGCGTCATCCGGGCGATCTTCGACGCGATCCGGCGACGCCACTCACCCCGCATCCTCAACGCCGGCGTTTCCACCCTCGAACACGACGGTTCTCGCTGGACCGTTCGCACCATCAACGGCGTCCCGGTCTGACAGAGTTTTCCTTCATGGAGATCGAACGTCGCATCACCGAACTGGGCTTCACGTTGCCCGGCGAACCGACCGCCCCACCTGGTTTCGAGTTCTCGTTCGAGTGGGTGCGCGTGCGCGGCAACCGGGTCTTCGCCTCGGGCCATTCACCTCTGGCGGAAGACGGCGCCCTGGCAGGCCCGTTCGGCGCGGTGCCGTCCGAGGTGAGTCTCGACGCCGCC
>NZ_BAOX01000377.1:0-3996 GCF_000813105.1 Rhodococcus sp. BS-15
TGCGAACCGAGGGTGCGCCCGCCCGTGCCGCCAGGGCGATCGAGCAGGCCGCAGCTCGAACGGTGCGACTGTGAAGACCGTCGTCGTCACCGTGGTGTCCGGTCGACACGAGCACCTGGCCGCTCAGGTGCGCGGTCTGAGTGCATCGACGGCAGAGCAGGTAGAGCACGTCGTCGTCTCGATGGGCGACCACGCGATCGTCGACGTGGTCGCTCGATCGGGTTCGGCGGCGACGTGTATCGAGATGTCCCCGCAGACCCCGCTCCCGCTGGCTCGCGCCCGCAATCGGGGCGCGGCCGCAGCCCTCGAACTGGGCGGGGAATTGCTGGTGTTCCTGGACGTGGACTGCATTCCGGGCCCGGACATGATCGAGCGATACCGGCGTGCGGCAACGTTGCCCGGCAACGAGCGATCCCTGCTCTGCGGTCCGGTGACCTACCTGAAAGAGAAGGACATCGGTGCCGAGGGCGAGGCTCTGACGTTGCTGACCGCGCCGCATCAGGCGCGCCCGAACCCGCCGGTCGACACCGTCGAACACGGAGACGACTTCGATCTGTTCTGGTCGCTGTCATTCGCGGTCGCGGCAACTACCTGGACCGAACTCGGCGGCTTCTGCGAGGACTACACCGGCTACGGCGGTGAGGACACCGATTTCGCGGCCACCGCGGAGGCGTCGGGCATGGGGTTGCGATGGGTCGGCGGGGCACACGCCTACCACCAGTTCCATCCGGTCTCCGATCCTCCGGTGGAACACCTCGACGACATCGTCGCCAATGCGCGCACGTTCTTCGATCGATGGGGTCGGTGGCCGATGATCGGCTGGCTCGACGCCTTCGTCGCTCGCGGCCTCGTCGAGTTCGACGGCTCCGGGATTCGCCGCACGGCAGGCGGATTCGTTCGGGCAGGGTCCCCGCGCAGCAGTGAGGGCGATCGGCCTCGGTAGCCGATCGCCCTCACCGAGTCGACTTAGCCGCCCGTGATGGGTGAGTTGAATGCACAGGGGATCGACTTCGTGGGGAAGCCCTTCGGATCCAGTGCATTCTTCACGATGCCGATCGCGCGTGGCGAGACCGAGATCGACAGGTGGTCCGACAGATCGATCTCGCAACCGTTCTGCAGGGTGACGTTGTTGACCGTGGCACCGGGGCCCGCGGTGAGGAACGTCGTCTTGTACGGGGTGACGACCTCGTCGTACTTGGTGCCGATCACGGTGTACTTGATGCCGGGGTCGGTGTCACCGCCCACTGCCAATCCCTTGACCAAGTCCGAGTCGATGACCTGGTCCGAGGCAGCGGGTCCGGCGATGGCTCCGACGACGCCGAGCACGTTCAGGCCCAGGTTGTTGATCGTGCGACCCAGGGTGCCGATACCGACGAGGGTGGTGCCGTGGTTCGATCCGGCGACGCTGATGACGGTGTTCACCTTGTTCTGCGTCGGGTCGGCCGGATTGGCTCCGCCCTCGAAGCGCAGGTACTGGCGGGTCACGAGTCCACCCTGGGAATGGCCGACGATGTCGACCTGAGCGGACCCGGTGGCGGCGCGCACCGCGTCGATGTACGTCGCGATCTCCTTCGCGCTCGACGCAACCGATGCCGTGCCGCGCAGCGACTCGAGGTTGCCGACGATGCTCGAGTCCTTGTCACCGTAGTTCAGCGCGAAGATGCAGTAGCCCTCCTTCTTCAGCGCAGGCGACATCCGCGCGAAGTTGTTGTAGGCGTTCTCCCAGGTGCCGTGCAACAGCACGACCGGGCGCGGATGCGCCGCCGACGGCTTGCAGTTCCAGTCGTTGGCGCCCTGAGGTGCGACATTGGGGTTGATGATGCTGTACAGGAACCCGGCCAGGAAGTTCTTCTGCTCGGGTCCGTAGCCCGTGGTCTCGGTCCGGGGGTCGTAGGTGATGGTCGCGGGAGCGGCGGATTCGATGTTCGGCTGGGCGATACCCTGGTCGGCTGCCTTGGGTGACGCCTCGGTCGGACCGGGCGGAACAACCGTGTCGCCCTGCACTGTGGCGGGCGGAGCGGGCGTGGTGGCGGGCTGTGCCTGTGCTGCGACGCCGGTACCGAGGGTGAGTGAGCACGCCATCGCCGCGATCATCGCAGCGCGCACCGTCGTTGCCTTCCGCGTCGAGCGGAAGGTGGACCGAGAAGTGGTCATGGAGCCTGACTTTCGACGAGGGTTGTTGGACAAGGCGGAACAGTAGGCGCGGATTTCGGCCGTTTATGCTCTCCTGTCAGGCGTTTGGAATCTTCCCGCAACCGCCGTCTCAAATGTGAGAGAGCGTCACAACTGAGCTCAGGGGCTCGAATCTGGACGGACTGTCGGATAAATTGGTGAAAACAATCCACAGGTTTGATTGTTGTTCTACTGTTCGTATGTCTGCGTCCCGCCCGGTTTCGATCAGTACGGATGCATTCGCGTGACGTCGAGGCCGAGCGATCTTCCGAGATGCCGGTACGGCGGGAAAACAAACCTGAAGTAGGTTTCGAGTTCGAGGGTGGGGTTTTCGGTGACGGCAGCAGAGAGCGTGCACGTGTCGCAGGAGGAGTACGTCAGTGGGCGACGTGCCTCCGATCGGTTGCGGACGCCGAAAGAAACTGCCGCACGCATGCTGGATCGGCACTTCGGCGAACCCGAGGACACACCACCGCCGCGCGAGTGCGCCCGCGGTGAGCTCGACGACATGACGACGACCTGCTGTGAGCTGGCGACCGGAGTCCTCGAATCCGGTCGGCTACCGATACCCGCCGCGATGGACGTCTTTCGCGACGCCGCAACCCGGTGGGCCCGTGACGGCGTGCCGCTCGGCCGTATCCAACATGCCATCAACGAGGGCTGCGCACTGGCTGTGCGACAGGCACCGCGCCTTGTCGATGAAGGTGCCGACGAT
Source organism: Rhodococcus sp. BS-15 (assembly GCF_000813105.1). Lineage (NCBI taxonomy): Bacteria > Bacillati > Actinomycetota > Actinomycetes > Mycobacteriales > Nocardiaceae > Rhodococcus > Rhodococcus sp. BS-15. Next base: position 2,888 of record NZ_BAOX01000377.1, read on the forward strand.
CGGCTCGTCGACGGAACCGTCCTGGTGATGGAACTGTTGGACGTCGTCACCGCGGCCGTGTGCGATGCCTACCTGGCCGAGTTCAGGACGCTGACTCAGAACGGTCCCCGTCACGACGTGGAACTGCTCGACGCGCTGCTCACCGGTGACGGCACTGCTCGCAAGATCGCCGATCGGATGGGTACGCTGCTGGCCGAGGATTATCACGTTGTCGCCCTGCACTTCCCGGCGCACGCCGACGAAACTGGCCGACGGATCGAAGCCCCGATGATGGCGGCTCGAAAGCTGCGAAGAATCCACACAGCGCTGGCCACGTTCGACGCGGACTGCGTGCCCATCGCGTCGATCAGTTCCACCGGCGGAACCGTCCTGCTGCCCGACGTACCCGGTGTCGACATCGGGGAACTGGTCGATCGTCTCGCCGACGCGGGTCAGGTGGCGGTCACCGCGACGACCGGGTCCGCCGCGATCGACGACATCGCCACGACCGCGCCCCACCTGTACGAATTGCTGAGTCTCGTGCGTCGGCTCCGGTACGCACCCGGGACGTACCGGATGTCGGATCTCGTGTTCGAGTACCAGGTGAGCAGGCCGGGCCTGGGCCGCAAACACCTTGTGACTCTGATCGATCCGTTGCGCGACTCGGTCGACCTGTTGCCGACTCTGCACGCGTTCGTCGATTCGGACTCCAACCGAAAGAAGACGGCCACCTGGCTGACGGTGCATCCCAACACCGTCGACTACCGGTTGAAGAGGGTGGAGCAGCTCACCGGACTCGATCCGATGAAGCCGTCCGGACTGCGAAGACTGCACGCTGCTCTGATCGCCGACCGCCTCGAGGCCCGTCGCGTTCCGGTGGACGAGCGATCACTGTGACCGCGCCGGACGGCGCGGTGCTCGCAGCATCGGCGGCGCTCGATTCGGTGGAGTCCGTCGCTGCCCTGTTTCAGCCCGTCGTAGAACTGGCCACCGGGGCAGTCGTCGGATACGAGGCTCTGGCCAGGTGGCCGTCTCCGAGCCTGGCCGTTCCCGAGGACGTGTTCGCGCTGGCCCGAGAGCGCGGAATGGTGGGTCGCGTCGACGTCGCGTGCCGCGCCGCGGCGCTGCGG
>NZ_BAOX01000376.1:0-4010 GCF_000813105.1 Rhodococcus sp. BS-15
TGCGGGGTACTGACCGTGCGGCGCACTGGGCATCTGCGATCCCGACGGTTCGCTGCTGGCCTGGGACGGCCCGTGGGACGAGCTGACACCGGCTTTCGTCGAGGCGGCGAAACGGGCGGTGGACGGGCAGCGGCGTGTCCTGGTGCGTCTGCCGCTCGGTTCGATCCACGAGGTCAGAGCGCTGGTGGTGCAGCCGTTGGTCGTAGACGAGTCTCCGGTGGTCGGGGTGCTGGGGGCCGCCGTCGTCGCCGAGCCCGGACCGGGCATGCTCGGGGCCATCGCGGAGGTCGCGCGCTACGCCTGCGGTCAGATGAGCTCGCCGAACTCGACGCCTCCCGGGCGCGGTTGGACCGCGCCGAGGTGCGGGCGCTGCGCGCACAGATCAGCCCGCACTTCATCTACAACGCACTCGGCACGATCGCGTCGTTCGTGCGCACCGACCCGGATCGAGCGCGGGAGCTGGTGCTCGAGTTCGCCGACTTCACCCGATACTCGTTCCGCAACGCAGGCGAGTTCACGGTGCTCGCCGACGAGCTACGAAACATCGATCGGTATCTGACGCTCGAACGCGCCCGCTTCGGTGATTCCCTGCAGGTCACGTTGCAGGTTGCGCCCGAGGTGTTGGGCGTCGCGCTGCCGTTTCTCGCGCTGCAGCCACTCGTCGAGAACGCCGTCCGGCACGGCCTGTCCGGTAAGGCCGACGGCGGCCGCGTGACGATCATCGCCGCCGACGAGGGCACCGACGCAGTGATCAGTATCGAGGACGACGGTGTGGGGATGGATCCCGATGTGTTGCGCTCGGGAAGCCTGCACACCGAGGACGCAGCCCATGTCGGATTGGCGAACGTGGACGATCGGCTGCGGGCAGCTTCGGAAACGATTACGGTCTCGTAGTGGACACCGCACCGGGCGCAGGCACCAAAGTGAGCATGCGTGTGCCCAAATTCAGGCCCGGTGTGCGCGCATGACGCAGGCCGCCAACGCCACCCCCCGGCCGTGGGCTGATCGTCCTCGCCGTCGACGACGAGCGCCCGGCACTCGACGAACTCGCCTTTCTGCTGCGCCAGCAGGACACCGTCGCCGAGGTGTTCACAGCGCAGGACGCCACCACCGCACTGCGGCAGCTCCAACAGACCTCCGCGCAGCCCGCTGCCTCATCCTGGTCGTTCCCGCAGGCTTCACTCCCGGTGGACGCGGTCTTCCTCGACATCAACATGCCCGGGCTCGACGGGCTCGAACTGGCCGGCATCCTGTCGGCGTTCGCGCGGCCACCGGCCGTCGTGTTCGTCACCGCTCACGACGACCGGGCACTGGCCGCCTTCGATCTCGGTGCCGTCGACTACCTGCTCAAGCCGTTGCGAGAGGATCGACTCACCGAGGCACTGCGTCGGGTGCTGCTGGCACGGCGTCGACCCGCGGAGTCCGCGGACACCTCGGCCGACGAGGTCATCCCCGTCGAACTCGGCGGAACCACCACCTTGGTGCACCGGTCGTCGGTCGCGTGGGTCGAGGCCGACGGCGACTACGCGAGATTGCACACCTCCAACGGCTCGCACCTGGTGCGGATCCCGATCTCGGCCCTCGAAAGTCGCTGGGCCGATGCCGGATTCCTCCGCGTGCACCGCTCGTACCTGGTCTCGCTGCGGTTGGTCACGGGGATTCGCAGCGTCGGTTCGGGTCTGGTGGTGTGTCTGCGGGCCAGCGGAAACCTCGCTGCCTGCGAACTGCCGGTGAGCCGACGGCACGCCAGAGAACTCAAGGACAGACTGGTCCGCGGTCCGCTGCAATCGTGGTCCTCCAGGTGACAGGATGAGCCAGCCGCACCGGCAACGCGTGGTGCTCTCGCAACGTCGCGGCGCACGGATGGTGCGCACCCGCGTCGAGGTGCAGGAGCAAACCGAGGTCGGTGACGCTCTCGTGCGCAGCCTCGTCCGGGCGCAGCTGCTGCTCTCGGTGCGGCTCGCGATGATGACGCTGTCGATACTGTTCGCAATTCCCTTGCTGGGCATGCTGCTTGCACGTTTCACCGACGCACCCTGTTCGGTATCGGGTTCCCGTGGCTGGTGCTGGGGGTGGCGATCTATCCGTTGCTGTTCGGGGTCGGCTGGGCGTACGTGCGCCGAGCCGAGCGCAACGAGGCCGAGTTCGTCGGCCTGGTCGAGGACTAGGCGTCGGTGAACGGGTCCATTCCCGTCGCGACGGTGATCGCGCTGCTCTTCGCAGCCGCGGCCACCGTCGGCATCGGCATCTACGGAGTTCGGTTGGCGCGCACCACCTCGGACTTCCTGGTGGCGTCACGCTCCGTCGGTCCGCGGTGGAATGCCGCCGCAATCAGCGGCGAATACCTCTCTGCTGCATCGTTTCTCGGTGTCGCCGGGCTGATCGCGAAATACGGTGCCGATGCCCTGTGGTACCCCGTCGGCTTCACCGCGGGCTACCTGGGCCTGCTGTTGTTCGTCGCCGCACCGCTGCGCAGGAGCGGCGCGTACACGGTGCCCGATTTCGTCGAGTTCAGGCTCGGCGCACCGTGGTTGCGCACCCTGGCGATGCTGGTGGTGGTGGTCATCTGCGCGCTCTATCTGGTGCCCCAATTCCAGGGTGCCGGCCTGACTCTGAACATTCTGCTGGGGGTCCCGGGGTGGGTCGGTGCTCTGGCGGTCGGGTTGATCGTCATTGCGAACGTCGTCGGCGGCGGGATGCGTTCCATCACCTTCGTGCAGGCGTTCCAGTACTGGCTCAAACTGACCGCGATTGCCATTCCCGCATTGGTCCTGGCCGTGCACTTCTTCGCCGACGACCGAAGCGTCGGCAGCCCGGCCCCACCGACCGTGACCGAACAGACCGTCGTCGACATCACCACCGATGTTCTCGTGCAGGTGGATTCGCCGATCGTCGTCGCCGTGAGGGGAACGCTCGACGACGAGAGCGTCGACGGGCGAGTCCTGCTGGACGCAGGCGAACACCGACTGGGCTCGGGCACGTCGCTGACGCTCGACGCCGGATCGCCCGTTCCCGTCGTCGCGGGGGCACCGACGACCGACCGGGCATGGGCGATGCCGGGCGGGGGACTGGGTGGGCAGCACCCGCTGTATCAGGTGTATTCGCTGATTCTGGCCACGTTCCTGGGAACCCTGGGCTTGCCGCACGTGCTGGTGCGGTTCTACACCAACCCGGACGGTAGAGCGGCGAGACTTACCTCGCTCACCGTGTTGGCGTTGCTCGGCATGTTCTACCTGTTCCCGACGGTCCTCGGCGTTTTCGCCCGGCTGTACGTGCCGCAGTTGCTGATCACCGGAGCATCGGACGCCGCCGTCCTGCTGTTGCCCGGCTCGGTACTGTCCGGAATTCCGGGCCAGCTGCTCGCCGCACTGGTGGCCGCAGGTGCCATTGCAGCCTTCCTGTCGACGTCCTCGGGCCTGCTGGTCAGCATCGCAGGCGTGCTCAGTACCGACGTCCTCTCGGGCAAGGTCCGAGACTTCCGCGTCGCGGCGATACTCGCCGGGGCAGTACCGCTGGCATTGTCCATCGGCGTTGTCTCACTCGACCTCTCGCGCACCGTCGGGCTCGTCTTCGCGGTTGCGGCCTCGACCCTGTGTCCACTACTGGTGCTGGGCATCTGGTGGCGGGGACTCACCGCAGCGGGAGCGGCAACCGGACTGCTCCTCGGTGGGGGCATCTCACTCGTCGCCGCATCGATCTCCGTCGTCACCCCCATCTCCGACGGCGTCCTCGGCGGTTGGGCGGCAGCGATTCTCGGCTACCCCGCCGCCGTCAGCGTCCCCGTCGCCTTCGCCTCGATGATCGCCGTCAGCCTCGCCACCAGAAAAACGGTGCCGTCGGACATCTCCCGCATCTTCGCGCGACTGCATCTCCCCGAAGGCCTCGACATGGGCAAAGATCGCGAGCGCGAACTGTAGCTGCGTCTTCGGGTCGTTCCGCAGGCTCCACTCCACTCGTTGGGTCATTCCGCAGGCTCCACTCCACTCGTTGGGTCATTCCGCAGCTCCACT
>NZ_BAOX01000375.1:0-4038 GCF_000813105.1 Rhodococcus sp. BS-15
GCACCCAAGACCGCCGAGGAAGAGCAGGCCGACGCGGCCAACGCGAAGCCGGCCAAGGTGCGCAAGCGGACCTATCACTACCCCGACGGCTTGGTCGACTTCGTCAAGCACATCAACAGGACCAAGACCGCTATCCACAATTCGGTCGTCGGTTTCACCGGCAAGGGTGAGGGCCACGAGGTCGAGATCGCCATGCAGTGGAACGCCGGTTACTCCGAATCGGTGCACACCTTCGCCAACACGATCAACACGCACGAGGGCGGTACCCACGAAGAGGGCTTCCGCACCGCGTTGACCTCGACGGTGAACAAGTACGCGATCGAGAAGAAGTTGGTCAAGGAAAAGGACGTCAAGCTCACCGGCGACGACATCCGCGAGGGCTTGGCCGCAGTCATCTCGGTGCGGGTCGGGGAGCCGCAGTTCGAGGGGCAGACCAAGACCAAGCTCGGCAACACCGAGATTCGGTCGTTCGTGCAGAAGGCATGCAACGAGCACCTGGCGCACTGGTTCGAATCGAACCCGGCCGACGCCAAGACCATCATCAACAAGGCGGTCTCCTCCGCTCAGGCCCGAATGGCTGCACGTAAGGCGCGAGAGTTGGTGCGCCGCAAGAGCGCAACCGATATCGGTGGCCTTCCCGGCAAGCTCGCCGACTGCCGCTCGAACGATCCGAGCAAGTCCGAGATCTACATCGTGGAGGGCGACTCCGCAGGCGGCTCGGCCAAATCCGGACGAGATTCGATGTTCCAGGCGATCCTGCCGCTTCGCGGAAAGATCATCAACGTCGAGAAGGCTCGCATCGACCGCGTCCTCAAGAACAACGAGGTCCAGTCGATCATCACCGCCTTCGGCACCGGCATCCACGACGAGTTCGACATCACCAAGCTCCGCTATCACAAGATCGTGCTGATGGCCGACGCCGACGTCGACGGCCAGCACATCTCCACCCTGCTGATGACGCTGCTGTTCCGCTTCATGCGACCGCTGATCGAGCACGGCCACGTCTACCTCGCCATGCCGCCGCTGTACAAGCTGAAGTGGAGCCGCGGCGAACCGGACTTCGCGTACTCCGACCGCGAGCGCGACGGTCTGCTCGAGGCCGGCATCGCCAACAAGCGCAAGATCAACGTCGAGGACGGCGTCCAGCGCTACAAGGGCCTCGGCGAGATGAACGCCAAGGAACTGTGGGAGACCACCATGGATCCGTCGGTCCGCGTCCTGCGTCTGGTGACGCTGGACGACGCGGCGGCCGCCGACGAGCTGTTCAGCGTGCTGATGGGCGAGGACGTCTCCGCGCGTCGTAGCTTCATCGCCCGCAACGCGAAAGATGTTCGCTTTCTTGACGTTTAGTCACTTCCCTTCACGCACCGATGAGTTCTCTCGGTGCGTGGAGGTGACCGTTACTCGAGGAGATTTGCATGTCTGACATCACCGAACCGCCGGTAGGACCCCCGCCGGGTTCGACCACCAACGCCGAGGGCGGCGACCGGATCGATCCGGTCGACATCCAGCAGGAAATGCAGCGCAGCTACATCGATTACGCGATGAGCGTCATCGTCGGGCGTGCACTGCCCGAGGTGCGTGACGGACTCAAGCCGGTGCACCGCCGCGTGCTGTACGCGATGTACGACTCGGGCTTCCGCCCCGACCGCAGCTACGTCAAATCCGCACGCCCCGTTGCCGAAACGATGGGAAACTACCACCCCCACGGCGACACCTCGATCTACGACGCACTGGTGCGACTGGCCCAGCCGTGGTCGATGCGATACCCATTGGTGGACGGCCAGGGCAACTTCGGCTCCCGCGGCAACGATGGCGCCGCAGCCATGCGTTACACCGAGGCTCGGCTGACCCCGCTCGCGATGGAGATGTTGCGCGACATCGACGAGGAAACCGTCGACTTCATCCCCAACTACGACGGCAAAACCCAAGAACCGACGGTACTTCCGTCGCGGGTGCCGAACCTGCTGATGAACGGCTCCAACGGCATCGCCGTCGGTATGGCCACCAACATCCCGCCGCACAACCTGCGTGAACTGGGCGACGCGGTGTTCTGGGCCCTCGACAACTTCGAGGCCGACGAAGAAGCAACGCTCGCGGCCTGCATGGAACGCGTCAAGGGCCCCGACTTCCCGACGCACGGACTCATCGTCGGTGGTCAGGGCATCCAGGATGCGTACTCCACCGGCCGCGGCTCGATCCGCATGCGCGGCGTCGTCGAGATCGAAGAAGATTCCAACGGCCGCACCACGATCGTCATCACCGAGCTGCCTACCAGGTCAACCCGGACAACCTGATCACCTCGATCGCCGAGCAGGTTCGGGACGGCAAGCTCTCGGGCATCTCCAAGATCGACGACGAGTCCTCCGATCGCGTCGGCATGCGCATCGTCGTCACGATCAAGCGCGACGCGGTCGCGAAGGTGGTGCTCAACAACCTCTACAAGCATTCGCAGCTGCAGACGAGCTTCGGCGCGAACATGCTCTCGATCGTCGACGGCGTTCCGCGCACGCTGCGCCTGGACCAGATGATCCGCTTCTACGTCACTCACCAACTCGACGTGATCGTTCGACGTACCCGGTACCGGCTGCGCAGAGCAGAGGAGCGGGCCCACATTCTGCGTGGACTCGTCAAGGCGCTCGACGCGTTGGACGAGGTCATCGCGCTCATCCGTGCGTCGCAGACGGTGGATCTCGCCAAGCAGGGCTTGATCGACCTGCTCGACATCGACGAGATCCAGGCCCAGGCGATCCTCGACATGCAGCTGCGACGCCTCGCAGCCCTCGAGCGTCAGAAGATCATCGACGAGTTGGCAGAACTCGAGCGCACCATTGCCGACCTGCAGGACATTCTGGCCAAGCCGGAGCGGCAGCGACAGATCGTGCGAGACGAGCTCGCCGAGATCGTCGAGAAGTTCGGCGACGACCGTCGTACGCGCATCATCGCCGCCGACGGAGACGTCAACGACGAGGATCTGATCGCCCGGGAGAACGTGGTCGTCACGATCACCGAGACCGGATACGCCAAGCGCACCAGAACCGACCTCTACCGTTCGCAGAAGCGCGGCGGCAAGGGCGTGATGGGAGCGGGGCTCAAGCAGGACGACATCGTCAGCAAGTTCTTCGTCTGCTCGACGCACGACTGGATCCTGTTCTTCACCACCAAGGGCCGCGTCTACCGGGCCAAGGCCTACGAGCTGCCCGAGGCGAACCGAACCGCCCGCGGTCAGCACGTCGCGAACCTGCTCGCCTTCCAGCCGGACGAGCGCATCGCCCAGGTCATCCAGATCAAGACCTACGAGGACGCGCCGTACCTGGTGCTCGCCACCAAGGGCGGTCTGGTCAAGAAGTCACGTCTGACCGACTTCGACTCCAACCGCAGCGGTGGCATCGTGGCCGTCAACCTGCGCGGTGAGGACGAGTTGGTCGGGGCCGTTCTCGCGTCCTCGGACGACGATCTGCTTCTGGTCTCGGCGCAGGGTCAGTCCATCCGGTTCTCGGCCACCGACGAGGTGCTGCGTCCGATGGGCCGCGCCACCTCCGGTGTGCAGGGCATGCGCTTCAACGGTGAGGACGCGTTGCTCTCGCTCAACGTCGTCAGCGAGAACAAGTTCTTGCTGGTCGCTACGTCGGGTGGCTACTCCAAGCGCACCGCGATGGAGGACTACCCACAGCAGGGCCGCGGCGGAAAGGGAGTGCTGACGATTCAGTACGACCCGAAGCGTGGCACGCTGGTGGGAGCTCTCATCGTCGACGACGAGGACGAGCTGTACGCCATCACGTCCAGTGGTGGCGTGATCCGGACCGCTGCCAAGCAGGTTCGGAAGGCCGGCCGACAGACCAAGGGCGTGCGGTTGATGAATCTCGGTGAAGGCGACACACTGCTCGCGATCGCGCGTAACGCCGACGAGATCGAACCGGATGCTCTGGGCACCGAAGACGATGCAGCGAAGGAGTCGTAAGTGAGCACTCCCAACCGGCCTGGTAGCAGGCCCGGCCCCAGCGGTGGACCGGACAGCCGGGACGCCGCGCGGGCGGA
>NZ_BAOX01000374.1:0-4052 GCF_000813105.1 Rhodococcus sp. BS-15
TCCGCGCTGACGCTCGCGCCCGGCAGGTGGGTTTCCCGCCACCGCCGGATCGCATCGGTGGTACCCGACTGCGTCACCGCGGTGGCCACCGCAGCGGACGGAGCCCACGGCCGAAATGCCGTCGTCGACGCGGTGTCGGGTGCGGTGGCCATGGTTGTGGATTCGGGGTTCGTGCCGGGACGGACGCGGTCGTAGATCGTGTCGACGACTTTTCTGGGATTGCGAACGACCCAGCGCAGCAGTGCTTTTCGAAGAGGATGACCGTCGACGGGACTGTCTGCCCACGCCGGAAGCGGTGCGTCGGGACGTGCGTCGGCCAAATACGCGAACAGGTCGACCGGCAACAGCGCGTCGCCGAGACCGTGATTGAGATCGAGGAACAGGTAGCGACCGGCCAGACGAATACGAAGAGGAATTCCAGGCACGGACGCGTGCGAGAACTCGGTGAGCTCCTTGGTCAACTGCTCGTGGCCGACGGCGGTTCCCTCGGCGATGTGCTCGACTACCCGCTCCGGCTCGTAGACCCAGCCCACCGAAGACTGGTCGGCGCGCAGGCCCAGCCGCGTGGCAGGACCGATCGAGGCCAGTGCGAGCACCCGGCTCTGCACCCGTGCGAGATCGCCGAAGTCCGCGGGTCCCAGCACGGTCACGATGCGCGAATCGGACCGAAGCATGTCCAACGAACTGGCGCGATAGGTCTGAGTCATGGTGCCGTCCTGTGTTGGGCGTGGACCGGAATACGACGCGGTGACGGTTCGTCGAGCTGCGGTGGACCGTCCTGTGGGTCGCGGCGAGGCTCTTCACGGTGTCGGGGTTCGGCGTGTCGGGGTTCGCCGCGGCGAGGCTCTCGATGACGCGATCGCGGTGGACGGGCGTCGCTGTCGTCGATCGGCCCGCGGGGGCCCGGGGAGCCCGACGGGCCCTGGTCGTCACCGGACTCACCGTTGCTGCCTGCGGACAGCTCACGAATCCACCGCACGAGCGGCACGATCAGGACGACGGCACCGAACGCCTCGGCCGCGAGGTACGCCCAGCCGACGGCCGCGATGCCCATCGACGACGACAGCGCCACCGAGCCGCCGATGATGATCGAGGTGGCCACCACCTGCACGATCACGGCGAGTCGCATGCGTCGACGGACCCGAGCCAAACCGTCGTACAGGGAACCGACGACGGACAGCGGGATGGTCAGCGCGGCCAACTGCACGATGATGGTGCCCTGATCGCGGTAGCCCTGGCCGATCAATCCGAGACCGAACGGCGCAACGAACGCCAGGAAGATCGACCCACCCACCGCGACGATGCACACCAGGCTCATGAACCGCTTCGTCAGGCGGTGGAACTGTTCGGGGTGGGCAGCGACCTCGGCCACGTACGGTCCGATCAACACACTGATCAGGATGTAGAGCGCGCTGACGATCGACCAGGTGAGGGAGAAGTAGGCGTTCTGCTCGGCACCGAGGGTGGCGACGACGATCATCGGCACGAGCAGCGGAGCGAGGGATCCCAGCGCGGTGATGCCGTATGCCGAGCCGAAGTAGGCCCACATCTCGCGCCTGGGCGGCAGGTCCGGCTTGCCGGCGTACCGCTGTTCGGTGCGGACGTTCTTCATGATCGCGCGCAGGACGAAGATCGACGCCACGATTGCGGGGACTGCCCAGGCCGAGATGATCGAGGTACTGCGCTCGGTCGAGAACAGCGCCAATAGCAACACGAACTTGAGGACGGCGTGGAAGACGTTCTTGGCGGCCGCCCAGCGTGCGACGCCCAGGCCGGACGAGGTCTGATCCTGCAGCGCGAACACCGCGAGCACCGCGACGAAGAACGGGAACGACACGATTTCAGCGGTGTTGGTGAACATCTCGTCCACCGGCGCAACAAGCAGGAAGCCGCCGCCGAGCACGAACGCGAATGCAGTGACGGTGAGGTAGCCGCGCACGATGAACGACTTGGCCAACCGGCCCGAGATCGGGAGGAATCGCTCGTACATCGAACCGAGGCTCAGATTGGACAGCGTCGAGAGCATCACCGCGGAGGTGATGACCGCCGACGCGCTGCCCACCTCGGCCACGGGATAGAGCCGACCGGCCGCAGCCAGAACAGCAGGCCGAGTGCGCCGGTGATGGCCGTCGAGAGCATCAGGGCCATCGAGTTGAGCGCGAGGTTGCGATCGGAGGCCTTCGAACCCGGTCCGGTCTCGGGTGCCGGTCGTTCGACGACGTCGGCGACCGGAGAAACGTCCACCGAGTGCACGGGATCGTGCCGCGGCACGGTCGGCACCGGCATCGTCGGGCTGTTCATCAGACCCAGGTCGAACCGAGCCGGTTCGACCGGATACCACCGAAGCTGTTCGAGCTGTTCGTGCTTGGGCGGCAGGATCCGGGGAGCGCGGTGCTTCACAATCGAACCTTCCCCACCGGCACGGGAGGCGACGGTGCGGCGATCTCGATATCGAAGGCAGCGGAGGCGGCCGTCACCAGTTCTGCTCGCACGTTCTCTCGGAGATCGCGACCGTAGAGCGAGTGATCACCGGACGCGAAGGAGGTGACGGTCGGTACGGACGACCGGCGCTGGAGCCGGCGCATTCCCTCCGGGCCCCGATTGGTCTCGAACCAGGCGGTATCGCTGGGGGAGAGCAGAACTCGCGTCTGCACCCGACGGTCGCTGAGAATGCGCAGCGAGATCTCGGGAACCTGGATCAAGCCGCGTCGCCCGAGCCAGATCCACAGCGCGTACGGAATCCGTGGCTGCAGTGCGTTCTTGATCCGCACACCCCAGTGGTGCAGACGGTCGAGTGCGCGAGCCTTCAGCCCGGTTTCCTCGATGTGCATCGAGGAACGCTTGACGAATTCGAGACGACGAGTGGTCCAGTCCAGGGTGTTGAGCAGTACTGCAGCGCGAACCCCCAGTTCCCGGGCGGCGAAGCTGGAATACCACGAGCCGGAGCACATTCCGGCCACCAGGACGTTGTCCGGGGTGGTCCCCGACTGCCGGACGGCGGTGAGTGCGTCCTCGTTGCCCTCGTCGCTGTAGAGCCGGGTCAACTCCCCATCGCCGACGCTGCCGCTCTCGCCGGTGCCGCGCCGATCGAAGCGCACCGTGGAGACCCCGAACCGGGGCAGGAGCCGGGCCAGTTCCACCCACATGCGCACCGGGCCGACGCGATGCTCGTTGGCGGTGGGGTACAGCACCACGGTCGGACCGCCTGCCCGGCATCGATCCGAGGATGAGCGAATCGCGAAAAGCTGCTGCGCGCCGAGGTATTCGATGTTCTCGTGGATTCCGTCGACCACGAACGCCGAGCGACGCTGCAGCTCGATTTCGCTCGAGGGCTCGACGGGGAACTTCGACGCCGTCCACGTCGCGAGGTACGCGATGTCGGCCGTCGGGATGATGACCTCGAAATCGCTCGGTTCGAGAAAGTCGTCGTGAGCGGTCAACGTGTGCTCCTGAGCCGAGAGTGTCTCGACGAGCTTGCGTACCGGCTTCGTATCGCCTCGCTCGGCGCGCGTGGCGACCAGCACCGGCGCGTCGGTCTTCGTCTTCGCGGCGTCGAGCGCGGAGAAGTCCGCGGCCGAATCGGGATGCAGCACAGCGCCGATGATCGACACCCGGGGATCGGTGTCGGAGTCGGTGGTGACGCTCACCGAATACAGCGCGCGCTGCTCGTGCAGATACGACCGTCCTTTGACGACCGGATCCCACAGGGTCATCGCGGTGAGCGGCCCGCACTCGGCGGCGACCGAACACGCCAGCAAGGCACCGACGCGCAGACCGACGAGGCCGACCTCGCTCGCCCCGCAACCGCGAACGTAGTCGACGGCCTCGACGATGCTCCGTCGCCAGTGTTCGACCGCGCCGGGCCGATCCTGATCACCCCACGAATCGCCGGTGCCGCGGTAGTCGAACCGCAGCACCAGAAGTCCCTGCGCACTGAGCTTCTGCGCGAGCAGGGTCATGCCGCGATACGAATCGACCTGCTCCTTGCCGAGCGGCGGGCACAGGACGACACCGCCGCGCGCCCGACCGCCGGACGGCACATGGACGGTGCC
>NZ_BAOX01000373.1:0-4062 GCF_000813105.1 Rhodococcus sp. BS-15
CCCTGGACCGGCCCGCCGCCGCTGCCGATTCGGTGTCGGCGATCTTCGCCTCGAACGACTCGGCGACGGTGACTGCCGACCGCGCGGACATCTTGCTCGTGGAAGACAACGTCGATCTGCGGAACTATCTCGTGCGCTTGCTGATTGCCGAAGGTTGGTCCGTCACCGCGGCAGGAGACATCGACAGTGCTCTCGAACGGGCGCGATCGGCGAAGCGGGGCTCGTACTGTCCGACGTGTTGCTTCCAGGCCGCAGCGGACTGGAACTGGTCGACGACATACGGCGTGACAACATGCTGAAGCGGGTACCGATCATTCTGTTGACCGCCCGCGCAGGAACCGACTTCGTGCTCGACGGCCTGGGACGAGGGGCAGAGGACTACATCGTCAAACCGTTCCACGATCGGGAACTCGTGGCCCGAGTGCGCGTTCATCTCGAACTGTCCCGCATGCGTGAGCAATTGATCGACGAAAGCGACAACCAAGCGTCGACGCTTCGCTCGGCTCTCGACACCCGCGGGACGATCGGCCGCGCGGTCGGAATCCTGATGTCGGTGTACCGCATCGACGAAAATGCCGCGTTCACCCAGCTGACCGACCTGTCACAGAACTCCAACCGCAAGACCCGCGACCTGGCGACGATGATCGTCGACGATTTCACCGCCGGGCTCGGCCGAGAGCGTCAGTGATTGCGGCGATAGTTCTCGCGTTCCCGTTCCAGTTCGGCCGTCTTCTTCTCGCTCTTCAGATCGGCCGGGAGCCCGTGGATTTCGAGGCGTCGGGCCCGGTTCTGGTCCATGTACGCCGCTGTGTAGAACAGCGCGAGCAGCAGACTGAGCAGCACCATGGAGGCGCGTAGCCAAATCGCTCCGGGGAAGAGGACGAAGAATCCGATGAAGATCGGCAGGAACGGAATCATCGATCGCAGGATGTGACGCGGCGTCGCACCCGGCCCGACGAGATCGCGTCGAACCCACTCCTGCATCGCGTCGGGGAGTTTGCGGCCGAGGACGGCGTAGCCCAGCCATTGGCCGAAGGACGGACGGGTGCGAGTCGGGCGAGTGTTCACGACAATGCTCCTGCTGCGATGGCCGCATCGTTGACACGGGTGAGGACGCGTCGCAGCTCGTCGAGCTCGGCGAGTGACGCGCCGAGCTTCGCCACGACGGCGGGTGGAATTCTCTCGGCCTTCTTGCGGAGCGTGGCCCCGGCCGGAGTGAGCGCGACGAGCAGAACGCGCTCGTCCTCGGCGCTTCGATTGCGGGTGAGCAACCCCATCGACTCCAGACGCTTGAGCAGCGGCGAGAGGGTGGGGGAATCGAGTTGCAGTGCCGATCCGATGGCTTTGACCGACATCGGCGACTCGCCCCACAGTGCCAGCATCACCAGATACTGCGGATGCGTCAGTCCCATCGGCTCGAGCAGTGGCCGATACACCGACAGCACGGCACGGTTGGCGACGGCGAGCGCGAAGCAGACCTGACGATCGAGCGCGAGTGGATCTTCGGTGGTCGTCACGGGGCCCAGGCTACCAGAATTAGTTAGTGCACTAACGATTAGTGGACGATGCGATGCCGAAAGTCGCAACTCGATGCCTGAAAGATGTTGCAAAGAAGGGCGAATGCTCGTGCGGTGAGGTGTTGTCAGAGTCCCGGTCGGTCCGAATCGGATGGATCTTCGTTCGGCATTCCATCCGGTCGGTTGCTGTGCAATGCTCCATGCACTTCGCCGTTTTGTTGTGACAAATCCCGCCCTATGACAACTCCCGAGAGGATCGCCATGCGTCGTCGACGCATCTTCACCCCGTTCGTCGTCGCAGCAGCGCTGTCCGTGTCCTCGGTGGGCGTCGCGACGGCAGATCCCGTCGAGCCGGTCGCTCGGATCGTCGACACATCGATCGCATCGGAGACCCTACGAACGCTGAGCGTGGAATCGCCCGCGATGGGGGTCGTCGTCGAGGTCCAGGTGCTCACCCCCGCAGCGAGACCCGGACCACGGCCGACGCTCTACATGCTCAGCGGCATCGGCGAAGAGGACCCCGACAACAGCATGTGGCTGCGCAAGGGCGGAGCGGCCGAATTCTTCGCCGACAAGAACGTCAACGTCGTCCTACCCCTGGCCGGACCGGGCAGCTTCTACACCGACTGGCAACGGGACGATCCCAAACTCGGCCGATATCAGTGGGAGACGTTCCTGACCGAGGAGCTTCCGCCGCTGATCGACGCCGCCGTCGACGGCAACGGACGCAACGCGATCGCCGGACTGTCGATGGGGGCACAGTCGGCCATGATGCTGGCCGCACGCAACCCCGACCTCTACTCCGGGGTGGCGTCGTACAGCGGTTGTTTCGCCTCCTCGGAACCCATGGGGCAGGCGAGTATTCGCGCGATCGTCGGAGCATTCGGCGGAAACGCCGACAACATGTGGGGTGGCCCGCTCGATCCTGCCTGGGTGCAACACGATTCGGTGGTCAACGCCGAAAGCCTGCGCGGCACCGACGTGTACGTATCGGTGGGAACAGGAGCGCCGGGACGGCACGAAAGCTTCGACAGCGTAGAGGCATTGGACGTGGTGGTGCTGGGTGGAATCATCGAGGTGGGCGCGAACTACTGCACCCACCGACTGGCCGATCGACTGAGCCAGCTGAACATTCCCGCGACGTTCGATTTCACCGAGACCGGAACTCACTCGTGGCCGTACTGGGTGGAGCAGCTGCCCAAGAGTTGGCCGACATTGGCTGGGTCGCTCGGGATCTGAGCCGGCTCAGCTGCGGTTGCCGTCGCGAAAGTCTTTGGGGGTGCAGCCGAACCGGGTGCGGAATGCGCGGCTGAAATGGGCCGGGTCGGTGAATCCCCACGATGCCGCAAGTGCGCCGATCGTGGTGCGGCCGTTCTGTGGCTCGCACAGTGCCCGCTTCACGCCGTCGAGTCGCTGCATCCAGATCCATTCACTGGCGGTGCACGGTTCACCGGCGAACGCTCGATGAACCGTACTCAGCGACAAGTGCAGCGAGGCCGCAACTTCCGTCACCGTCAGGTCCGGATCCCGCAGCCGCGCCGTCATGGCACGCTTGATCTCGCCCAGCCGTTCGGAGGCTGCGTAGGGCGCAGGCTTCTCGACACCGGTCAGCCCGACCAGGCCAGCGACCAGGATGTACTCGACGCTCTGCGAGACGGCCTCGGTAGAGGCAGTGCTCATGTCGACATCGTCCATGATCGACGAGATCATGCTGACGAGGAGTTTCCCTGCCCCGCGGCGACCCGAGACCGCTCGCGCGGTCAGGGAACCCGTGTCCTTCACGAGCGTTCGCAGCGTCGCACCGGGAAGCATCAGCACGTACTGGGAGAAAGGGTCGTCGAAACGAAGGGTGTACGGACGCGTCGAGTCGTATAGCGCGAAATCTCCTGGCTCCAGAACTGCCGTCCGTTCGTCCTGGGCGATCAGCCCGGTTCCCGACGTCTGCACACTGACCAGAAAGTAGTCCTCACTGGTTCGGGAGATACCTGCAGGCGTCCGCAGCACGTTCTGGGCCGTCGCGGTCACCCGCGACAAACCGAGTGTCGCGAGCCCGGTGGATTCGATGTGCCCGGTGATCGTCGACGCGTCCTCCGGAATCGTGCATTCGAGATCGACATACGTGCGGCTCACCGCCGCCGTCCAGAAGTCGACGCTGTCGGCCTGGTCCACCGAATCGGTGCGCAGCGGATCGCCCATGTCAGGTACCTCCCGTCTCGTCACAGAGTAGAACGCTCTGCAGCGGTGCGCAGTAGACCTGTGCGGTCGTGGCAACCGAAGTACTCGAAGTGCTGTTCCTCCGCTGCGGCGACGGTGACCTCGTGATAGAGCCGCAGTGACGCCGCAGGACCCATCGTGGACAGATACTTCAGCGCAGCAGCGAAGATGGCCACGTGCGTCGGATGGGACTCGGCCCACGACTCCAATTCGCTCAGACTGCGCCACCAACTCATGCCGAACGACTTGTCGGTTTCGACGCCGTTGTCGTCGACCACCGTCATGTATCGGTTGGCGAAGCAGCCGATGTCGAGGCCGTCGTCGCGAAGAA
>NZ_BAOX01000372.1:0-4116 GCF_000813105.1 Rhodococcus sp. BS-15
GTCGCCTTGGGCCTGCATCTCGGACTGGCGGGAGCTCGACCGGCGCCGATGCGGGCGGCTGGGCGAGAGTCGGAGTGGCCTCGGGCGCGCGCGTACTCGTCACCGCGGCCGTCGACTGCGGCTCCACGAGTTCGCCCACGCCGCGACTGGAGTCGAGCGCGAACCCGTAGTCCAACAGGCGTGCCGCTTGCTCCCACGGCCGGATCGGCAGCACGTCGCCCTTCATGATCGTCACGACCAGACGCCTGCCGCCCCGTTCTGCTCCTGCGACGAATGTCTGGCGAGCATCGTCGGTGTACCCGGTCTTGCCTCCGAGAGCTCCCTCGTAGTTGTAGAGCAGCTGATTGTCGTTGGAGAGGGTGAACCCGGGCCGGTCTTGGTCCTCCGGGATCGTGGGGTCCTTCGGATAGCCGGGAAACTGAACGGTCTCGGTCGAAATCAGTTGCGCAAAGGTCGGATTGCGCATGGCCGCGCGGTAGATCAACGCCAGGTCGTAGGCAGAGCTCGCCATCCCCGGGCCGTCGAGACCGGACGGTGTGGCGGTGCGAGTGTCGAGCGCACCCAGTTCTGCGGCCTTGGCATTCATCTTGTCCACGGTGGCCGCGTCCCCACCCAACTGCCTGGACAACGCATGCGCTGCATCGTTTCCCGATGCCATCACCAGGCCCTGCATCAATTGGAGATTGGTGTAGACACCGTTCTCTCCGATGCCGACGGCACTGCCCTCGGCATCGGCGTCCTCTGCGGTCGCGGTGATCTGGGAATTCAAGTTCAACTCGTCGAGGGCGACGATCGCAAGTAGCACCTTGATCGTGCTCGCCGGCCGATGCCTCCCGTGCGGATCCTTGGCGGCCAGGACGGAGCCGGAGTCCATGTCGGCCACCACGAACCCGGTGGCCGAGATATCGGCAGGCAACGGGGGAGCCCCGTCCGGCAGCACCGCTCCACACTCGGCGAGCCGATCCCCGCCGACGGTTTCGGCGGGAATCGGGAGTGGTTGCGGTGCAGTGCTTCCAGGGGCCGGTACCTCGGACAGGTCGATCGCCGGGGGGAGGTGACGCGGCGAACGGGCAGCTGTCGGTGTCGGGCGTCGTGAACGGCGGTGTCGTCGTCGCGGCTGGTGGCTCGGCGGCGGGTTGCGCCAGAGCCGGTCCACAGCCGATGCCGACGAGAACCATCGACACTGCCGACGCTGCCACGCACACTCGAATCCTTTTCATCGCGAATCACCATAGGCGCTCGCGGGTCGGTCGACGTGGCGACCCACCGGCGAGCAATGCCCGAACGACCGCTCTGGTTCTCGTCCCGACATCGTCACCGGCACCGGCCGAATGTCGACCCACGCGCCCGTCGCCAGTATGAGAACTCGCTCATGGTGTGCTCCTTCGGTTCTCACGTTCGACAGCGATCGTTGAGTCATCACCGAAACGGTGGCCCGCAGGACTCGGATCGAAGGAGCAGACATGAGAATGCCAGGAAAGTTCATGATCGTCGGTGCAGCAGCCGTTGTCGTCACCCTCGGAAGCGTCGGCGCACTCGCGATCGCCGACGACGACCCCACCCAGCAGCGGCCGTCCTCGATCTCGGTGGAACAGCCTCTGTCGGAGTCAGATTCGGTTCCGAACCCGCCTGCAGCTCCCCAGCAGCCCGCACCGACCCAGATCCCGGACGACCGCTACGACGACGATTGGGACGACCGCTACGACGACTGGGACGACCGAAACGACGATCTGAACGGTCGAGACGACGACTGGGACGACCTGGACGACGACGACAACGATGACCTGGACGACGACAACGACTGGGACGACTGAGACTCGAGCAGTGGCGTCGGCAACCGGCCGACGCCGCTCATGTCTCGGACAGTCGGTATCCCATTCCGCGAACGGTCTCGATTCGTGCGGCACCGAATTTCGCCCGAAGGTAGCGGACGTAGACATCGACGACATTGGAGCCCGGGTCGAAGTCGTAGCCCCACACCTGCGACAGGAGTTGCTCTCGCGAGAGGACCTGACCGGGGTGGCGCATGAAGGTCTCGGCCAGGGCGAACTCACGGGCCGACAGGTCGACGGTGCGGTCTCCCACCACAGCTCGTCGGGTACGCAGGTCGAGGGTGAGGTCGGCGACCGCGAGCTGGTTGGTGTCGACGGTTCGTTTGGTGCCCAGTCGAACTCGGATGCGCGCCAGCAGTTCCTCGAATCGGAACGGCTTGGCCATGTAGTCGTCGGCACCGGTTTCGAGACCGGACACCACGTCCTGGACGCTGTCGCGTGCGGTCAACACGATCACCGGTATCTCGCACTGCTCTCCGCGCAGTCGCTGCAGTACCTCGAAGCCGTCCATGATCGGCAGACCGATGTCGAGTACCACCAGATCGAAGTCACCGCTGCGGGCATGTTCGTATGCGGATCTGCCGTCGGAGACGGTCGTCGTGCTGAAACCGCTCGCTCTGAGCCCCTTGTGAACGAACGAGGCGATGCGGGGTTCGTCTTCGGCGATCAGGATGCGGGCCATCGTCGATCCTTCTGCGGGGGAGGGGAATCGGTCAGTGGAATCGTGATGGTGAAGGTGGCCCCGTGCCCCGGGGCGCTGCCGACACTCACCCGCCCACGGTGGGCCTGTGCGATGGCGGTGACGATGGACAATCCGAGCCCCGCGCCTCGGTGCGTCGGGTTCCGTTGCGACCGCGGGCGAAGCGCTCGAAGATTCGTTCCTGCTCGTCGCGCTCGATTCCCGGACCCGAGTCGGTGACCCAGAACCGGATGTCGCCGTCGGACAGTTGCGATCCGATGCGACGCGACTGCCGGGCATCGTGTGGTGAGTTGCGTTGTCCGCCAACGCCAACAGTGCCTGGGTCAGTCGTTGCGCGTCGAGCGGCGCATGGACGGTTGCGCTCGCCTCCAGTACCCATTCCCGGTCGGCGAGGGTGGTCACCTTGTCGAACACGCTTCGAGTGAGCGCGTCGACATCGGTGTCCACCGGCGTGACGAAGCTCGTCTGGTCGGCCCGGGTGAGCAGCAACAGATCGGCGACGAGTCGGTTCATCCGATCCAGTTCGTCGTCGACGAGCGCGACGGTGTCTCGAACGTCGGCGGGGTCGCCGTGGTCGAGAACATCGAGGTGACCTCGGACGATGGTGATGGGAGTGCGGAGCTCGTGGCCGGCGTCGTCGAGGAATCGGCGCTGACTCGCCGCGCCGGACTCGATTCGGTCGAGCATCGAGTTCAGTGTGTCGATCAGGTCTCCGATGTCGTCGCCTCGACCGGTCGTTCTGGCGTCGGTGATTCGGCCGGACAGGTCGGTTTCGGTGATCGTTCTGGCGGTGGCTGTGATGTGTCTGATCGGCGACATGATGCGTCCCGCGACGAACCACGCCCCTACTGCCGCCAGCACCGAGGTGACGCTGCCGACGACGAGCATCAGGGTCGCGGTCTCGTCGGCCGAGGCGCGTTCCTGATCGGCGAAGTACGCGGCGACCACGACGCCCGGCACCGGGTCGCCTGCCAGCGAGACCGGCACCGCGAGATACACCACTTCGCCTGCCGCGCTCGAATACGAACCTTCGACCGGTGCGGTGACGGAGCCGACCTCGGCGGTGAAGCCGGTGTCGTCGGACAGTCGTACCGGCGCCTGCTGCCTGCTCTGTACGGCGAACGCGCCGTCCACGTAACCCAGGAACTTCTCGTTGGGGCGGGCGAGGTTGTAGGTGATCACCACGCGGAGGACGTCGTCGATGTCGTCGAACGGTGCGCCGGTTCCCGGATCGACGCCTGCGTCGGTGAGAGTGGTGAACTCGGCGATCTCGGTGCGCAGCGATTCGCGCATGCGATTGTCGGTCGCGCGGATCATGAGCAGCCAGGTGGTGACGGTGACGGCCGCGAGAGATGCCAGCACCAGCAGCAGCACCCACGAGAAGATGCGGCTCCGAGCGCTCGTCGGGCGCAGGGCGAGCAGTCGCGTCCGCATCACGTGGTCGGTCTCGCAGCAGGGTCAGTCGTCGTCGTCGTCATCGTCATCCCAGTCGTCGTCGAAGTCATCGTCCCAGTCGGCAGGCGGCAGCGGCGGCGGGGGCACGAATCCGTCCGGTGCCACCGGGCTGTGGCGCGGTGGTGGCGG
>NZ_BAOX01000371.1:0-4154 GCF_000813105.1 Rhodococcus sp. BS-15
CCGTGAGGTCGTACTGCGGGGCCGGTGCGGTCGTCGTCTCGGCGGGCGCGGGCTCGGACTCGGGTGTGGAGCTGCACCCGACGAGCGCGGTCACCGCGCAGGTGGACGCCGCAAGTGCGGCTCCGACGCGTCGAGCTCGGTTCGGTCGACTGATGGCATTCACTCCCGCGTGTCTACCAGACCGTGGCGGTAACCGGCAGGCTCAACTGCCCGTGTGCGTCCGGTGGACGTCGTCGACCAGTTCGTGAGTGACCCGGTAGCCGGCGCGCATGCGCTGCATTTCCGCGTCGCGCACCAGGTAGGACTGCCGCGTGAGCTCACTCGGCCCGCCGGCCCGGAGCGTGCGCGCTCTGTTCACCAGCGGGAGCAGCGGCCCGACGAGCGACACGACGTGCGTGAGTGACGAAGCCGGGATGTGCAGATCGTCCGACGCCTCGTCGCCGATCAGCACGCGCTGTAGGGCAGACATCGTCGCCGAAGCCACCGCGCGGGTCACCCCATGGGGCCCGGGTAGCAGGTTGGCGAGTTCGGGCACCAGATAGTCGTCGGTCAGGGCGGTGACGAAGTCCCGGTCGTCTTGGCTGGGGCCAGGGGAGGTGAGTCGGTACAGCTTCTCGATGCGGATGTGGTCCGATTCGTCGATCGGGTTGAGCACGTGGTCGACGCCGACGACATGGCCGACGTAGCGCCACAGGTGGTAGATGTCGCCGAGTTCTGTGTCGGTGAAGCGCACGCCGACCCGGTGCATGGCGTCGAGCGCGATGTGGCCGAACTCGGCGATGGTGAACGCCATGTACGGCTGCGGGATCGGCACACCCCAGGCTTCGTCGTCCCACGTGACGAGGTGCCGGATTCCTCGTCGTACATGGGCGTGGATCATTCGCACGCGCACCGTGTACGCGAATCCGTCTCCCTGCCTGGCCATTCCGCCCGGAGAGATGACTTTCTGCAGCCAGTTGCCCACTTCGATGGAGCGAATGGCCGGTTGCGAGACGTATCGTCCGGTGATGGCCAGCGGTTTGCCGGCAATGGAGTTCTCTGCGCCGCGAAGCAACGACGCCGCTCCCAGCACGATCCCCATCACCGCGCTGTAGCGGACGAGGGCGTCGGCGGCGCGGTCGAGGCGGTCGTGATCGACCCAGTCCGGTTCGGAGTCGAGAAATGCGAACAGCTTTCGAAGCGCAGCCGGGGCATCGGGGTCGATTCCGTTCGTGAGCGCAGCAGAGACGGCGGCAGTCGACGACGAAGAACCGAAGTCCTCGTCGAGCACGCGATCGGCGAGCGGATCGGCTCGCCACATCGCGTCGAGCCATTCGCGTCCTGCCTGGCCGTGCCTCGAGACGGCCTCGTCGGTGCGAACCAGCCCACTGGGAGCGCGAGTATTCATACATTTCAGTGGAACACGAGAATTCCTCACTTACTATTCACTTTCATGCCCGCCCAACGCCCGACGTCACCGCGACCGAGATCGACTCCGCGTCAGCAACGCGCCGTCGAGATGCGGGCTCGGCTGTTGACCGGGACCATCGAGCTGTTGCAGAAGAAGCCCGGCTACCTCCCGACGACGTACCAGCTCGCACGGCACGTGCACGTCAGCATCGGCACCGTGTATCGCTATTTCACCGACATCGACTCCGTCATGGACGAGCTGCGAACCGCAACGATCCACGACATCACGATGCGGCTGGCCACCGGAATCGGACGCGCGATGGATCAAGCACCGGCCGACGCGATCGTCACCATCGTCGAGACACTCACTTCTGCGTTCGAGGAACACGAGGCGGTGGTCCGGACGGCTTTCGCAGCGGGAGGTTCGGAGTTGGGTGGCCAGTGGAAAGACATCGAACGTCCACTGCTGCCCCTGGCGCGCATCTTGCCCACTCGCATCCGACCCGATCTCGACGACGACGCCCTCGACGATCTCGTCTTCCTGACGATGGGTGCCACCGCCAGCCTGTGCATGAGAGTCGCGTTGTTCAGACCCGCGGGCTCGGACCGAACGATGTTGGTGGCCACGACGGCTCGCATGCTGCTCGCCGCGTTCGAGGGTGCCGATTCGAGTGCGTCGGGTTAGCAACCCGGCAGGGGTGTTTGCGACTGCCGAATTCGGGGGATCAGTGCTGCTATGAAAATTGTGGTCGTCGTCAGTGCGGTCGTGGCAGTCGTGGTGTCGTTTCTCGGGTCGGGTGCGTGGATAGGAACGCCGATTGCCGAGGCGGCCGGTGGGGCGCTCAGTGCCACGTCGACGCTGGTGGCACCCGCCGGCCCTGCGTTCTCGATCTGGTCGGTGATCTACACCGGGCTCGTCGCCTACGCCGTCTGGCAGTTCCTACCCGGCCGCACCGCACGCCACGACGCGTTGCGAGCACCGATCGTCGCGTCGATGTTGCTCAATCCGGCGTGGATTCTCGCGATTCAGATCGGGCAGGTGTGGCTGAGCGTGATCGTCATCGTCGCGTTGCTGGCGGTGCTCGTCCGCGTGTTCGTGCTGATGCAGCAGCATCGACCGGAGGGCGTCGCCGATGCGGTGATCACCGACGGAACGATGGGTGTCTACCTCGGGTGGGTGTGTGTGGCGACGATCGCGAACATCTCGGCGTGGCTGGTGAGTCTCGGATTCACCGGTGGCGCGACGGTATGGGCGGTCATCGTGCTCGCGGTGGCGGCTGGTGTCGGGGTGTTGCTGGCCCGGTACTCGAGTGGTGCGCTCGCACCGATGCTGGCGATCGTCTGGGGGCTGGGATGGTTGGCGCAGGGCCGCTTCTCCGGTGAGGTGGTCGATACGACCGTCGGCTGGGCAGCCGTTCTCGCTGCGGTGGTGGTCGCAATCACCACGGTGGGCATCAGGTTTCGCACCCGAGAGGCGGTCCCCTCAGCGCTGCGTCAGTGATCGGTGACATCGAGTGCGGCACCGACGATGGAGTCGGTATCGATCTTGTGGTGCTTGTACACCTCGTCGAGTGATCCGACCTGCCCGAAGTTGCTCACTCCCAACGACGTCGAGGCCACCCGGTTGACGGTCGCGAGGAAGGCCAGAGTGTGCGGGTGGCCGTCGAGCACGGTCACCATCGGCGTCGCCCGATCGGCGGGGAGCAGCTGATCGAGAATCCACGACTCACCGACTCCGCGTCCCTGCCGCGCTTGCAGGGCTCGGTAGAGCTCGCCCGGGCTGGTGATGCACAGAACGTCTGCGATCACGCCGACCTTGCTCAATCGCTCGGCAGCCTCGAGTGCTTCGGTGATCACGGCTCCCATGGCCGCGATGGTCACTGTCGCACCGTCTCGACGCACCAGTGGATATCCGCCGGCGACCACCTGGCGACGCCTGCGTTCCCTGGCCGCCGGGTCGGTGGGGACGTCGGCCTTCGACTGGTCGACGGGTCGCGTCGACAACCGTAGGTACGCCGAGGTTCCGTCGGGTCGGCCGAGGCGCGCGATGCTGGCGAGCAGGGTCCATTCGACGTCGATCGCGAATGCGGGTTCGTAGCTGACGCAGCCGGGCTGCTCGAGACCGATCGACGGCGTCTTGATCGATTGGTGCGCAC
Source organism: Rhodococcus sp. BS-15 (assembly GCF_000813105.1). Lineage (NCBI taxonomy): Bacteria > Bacillati > Actinomycetota > Actinomycetes > Mycobacteriales > Nocardiaceae > Rhodococcus > Rhodococcus sp. BS-15. The sequence continues at coordinate 3,546 of NZ_BAOX01000371.1, forward strand.
CGCCTTCCGCGGCCAGCGTGACGCCGGACGGCGTGCCGACGAGGATCGATTGGCCGCCGGCGTAGATCCCGTACGACCACGGCTCGAGGGCGCGTTCGACGAACGGGTCGTACATGACGCCGATCGGGAACAGTGGCTGTCCCCACCGGCTCCACGTGGCACCGAGTTCGCCCATCAGCCCCACGAGGTTGGTCTCGGCGATGCCGAGTTCCATGTGCTGACCGCTCGGTCCCTCGCGCCAGTGCATGATCGTTTCGGCGTCGTCACCGAACCAATTGTGCCGATCGGATGAGGACCACACGCCGACCTTGTTGACCCAGCCGCCGAGGTTGGTGGTGGAGCTGACGTCGGGGCTCACTGTGACAACCCTTTTCGCTGCTTCCGGGGCCTCGCGGGTGAGGTCTATCAGCGTTCGGCCCAGTGCGGCCTGAGTGGTGGCGGTGCCCTTGGGGGTTCGGCCGATGTCGGTGGGAACGGCGGGAGGAGTCGACGCCGGAACCGGTTCGCGGCGTAGCCGTTCCGCGGTGGCGGCGCACAGTCGGCCCGGGGGCGCTGTCGTTTTTCGAAGCGGCCCCCAGGGCGCAGCGGGGATCCCAGGTCGAGGCTGCG
>NZ_BAOX01000370.1:0-4173 GCF_000813105.1 Rhodococcus sp. BS-15
CTCGAGCCGATCGGCTCGAGTTGCCTCGCTCGTCGACGAGTGCGGTCTCCCTCACCTGTCACCCTCGCTCATCCGCGGCAGTCGCAGCGCGTTGACCCACAGCCTCGTCGCCGTCGCGAGCAGATCCTCGGAGTCCGCGGGTGGGTGGCCGTCTGCGGCGTCGACGACGAAGTGATTGAACGCGAGCCTGCTGATCATCGAGGACAGTGCGCGGGAGGCCAGCAGGGGATCGAGCTCCGCGTCGGCCAGACCGCGGCTCTGCAGGCTCTCGATGCTGCGGGCGTTGCGCCTGACGAAGGCATCGGCGCGTTCACGGCGGAGGCGTCGGAACTCGGGATCGATGTTCGAGACCTGCTCGAGCAGCGCCATCAGCTTCGCGTTGCGTCGGTAGGCCTCGAAGTACGCACGGTTGCTCGCGGCGATCACGGCGACCGGATCGTCGTGTGGGTCCACTCGTTCGGTCCCGGGATGCAGCATGTCGTCCCTGGCCTGCTCGAGCACCGCGGCCAGGATCTCTTCCTTGCTGGTGAAATAGGTGTAGAAGGTGCCGGCGGAGCATCGAGCGGCGCGGGTGATGTCGATCAGTCGGGAGTCGAGGTAGCCGCTGTCCTCGAAGACTCGACGGGCGGCCGCCACGAGCGAGGATCGGGTCCTCAGTCCGCGCGGTGTGGTCGGCAGCTCCCGATTCGGCAGCTCACGGTCTGGCTCCGGCGCGGCAGGCATTCAGTCTTTATACGTCATCGCCGGCGAGCGTCCGGGCGGATGAACCGGGTGAATCTCACCCCGCTGTCGAACTGGCGTGATTCGAGGTGCTCGAACAGCTGCGCCGGGAACGGATCGGGACCGATGCCGGACGAGAACAGGCCGATGCCCTTGCCGAGTACGACGGGGTTGACCTTGAGGAACAGCTCGTCGATCTCGGGCAGCAGTTGACCGGCCAGGTTTCCGCCGCCACAGATCCAGACGTCGAGCTCGGACTCCTCGGCTTTGAGGCTCCTGACAAGTCCGAGCGGATCCTCGTGCACCACCGTGAGAGTCGGATCGTCCGACGGGGCGAGGGTGCGAGAGAAGACGTACTGGCGCAGGTGGGGATAGGGGCTGGCGATCCCGACGTCGAGCGCCGGTTGCAACGTCTCACGGCCCATGACGAGGGTGTCGAATCGAGCGGGCGGACCGTCCAGGCCGAACATGGACGCACGTGGACCGGCAACGTCTCGGGCAGCTCTGCCACGATGGCGTCGAGATGATCGCCTTCGGACACGAAACAGTCGTAGCTACCGTCCGGTGCAGCGATGAACCCGTCGAGGGTGACGGCGATGTAGTAGACCAGCTTGCGCATTCGGCTCCTGTCGTGGTCGGCCGGGTGAGAACCCGTGGCAGGGCGGGTCGGTCCGCTGTGGGGAATCCAGCGACCGAAGTGGGTCTTTGTGACCCAGCACTAGAACGTATTTTGTGTGCTCAGGACGCGATGAACAACTGGTTTTCAACGGCTAGTGTGGCCCGGGTGTGCAAACACCGTCCCTGTTTAGGACGGCCATTCGAGTACTTTGTGGGGAAACTGTGACGGCTACCGGTCGTGAACACGACGACGAGCTCAAGAGCAGGGTTCGACGCCTGCTGCGCTTCCTTCGCGAAATCGTAGAGGCGCGTTCGAACCCGGTGCTGCGTTTCGACGACCACGTGCAGGTCGAGTGGGTGCATGCCGGGGACGTGCCCATGCAGCTCGACCCACGGGCCAAGCAGGGTGGTGTGGTGCTTCGCGCGCCCCGCATCGCGGTCGACGAGCCGCCCGAGCCGCCGGCCCTGTTGTCGGGTTGGCTCGATCCTCAGGTCGTTGCAGACAGTCGCTACCGCGAACTGGAGCTGGCCGACGCATCCTCGGTGACGTCCCGCCGTCGAGCGGAGGCGCAGGAGTCCGATGCCGACTTCGACATCCGCAAGGCCTACGAGATCAAGCAGGCCTTCGAGGAGTACTCCGAATCGTGGAAGGAATGGGCGCAGGAGGATCGGGATCGGCGACCGCAGGCCGCTCTTTACCAGGCTCTGCAGCTGATGATGCAGGAGCTCGCGTCGCGACCCGAGTCGATCGAACTCGTGGTGGCCTCGGGGCTGCTGACGTCGAGCAACACCGATCCGCAGCGCAGCGTTCGCACTCACCTGATCACGCAGTCGGCCAGTATCGAGCGGGACGTGCGCACCGGTGACCTGCTGGTTCGCCTCGCCGCGAGTACCACCCCGCGGCTCGAGGACGGCCAGCTGCTGACCGGTTCGGACGGTTTCGACACCTCGGGCTCGGTCGCTCTGGCCCAGGAACTGCACGACACCGTCACCTCGCCCATCGGAGCCGGCGTCGAACAGTTCCTGAGGAACTGGGCGGCGCGGGTGCCACGGCACGAGATCGAGGTGCTCGATCGTCTCGGGCCGCCCGGGGCTCTCGCCTACATCGACGACGACCGCACGCTGACCGTCTCACCCGCCCTCGTTCTCCGCGTGCGAGACTCGTTCGCGCTGGTCGAGTACTACGAACAGATGATCGCCGACCTCGAGTTCGCCGACTCCCCGGTACCGCTTGGGCTCGCGCAACTGGTCGATGCCATCGAGCCGGCAGATCGGATGGCGTGGCTCGAACGCACGGGGGCGGGGGAGTCGGCGGCACTGGCGGAGGACCCGCTGTTTCCGCTGCCGGCCAACGCCGAGCAGTCGCAGATCATCGAACGGCTGGGGCGTGACAGTGGCGTAGTGGTGGAGGGGCCGCCCGGAACGGGCAAGACTCACACGATCGCCAACCTCATGTCCGGGCTGTTGGCGCGTGGTCAACGGGTTCTGGTCACTAGTGAAAAGTCACAAGCTTTGCGCGTGCTGCGCGACAAGCTCCCGCCGGAGCTGCAGGAGCTCTGCGTGTCCATCACCGACCTCTCTCGCGGTGGTTCGGACGAGCTCAATCGCAGCGTCGCCAAGATCGCCGAACGCAAGACCTCGTTCGACGAGGCCAGCGAGGTACAGAAGATAGAGGCGCTGACGACGCAGCGCGGCTCGGCTCTGGCCCGGCGGGCCGAGCTGCTCGATCGCGTCAGCGCGCTCCGCGAGTCCGAAACTGTTGTGCACGAATATGTTTCCGATGGATACGACGGCACCGTGTCGTCCATCGTGCGCAAGGTCAAGGCGGCCGAAGGAGCCCACGAGTGGCTGCCCGGCCCGCTGCTCGCCGATCGACCACCCCTCGACGGTGCCCAGGTCGATCAGCTTCGCAAGCTCATCGCCGGCTCCGACGGCACACGCGAACTTCGCTCGCGCCAGGTGCTGCCGCGTCCGGAGACCATGCTGCCGAATTCGGCCCAACTCGCGTCGCTCTGCCAACGCGCGGGTGCGCGAATCGACACTCTCTCGCCCCAGGCCGCGGACCTCGTGGCGTTGCTCGACGGCGTCGAACCCGCCGTGTCCTCGGAGATCAGGCAACTGTGCGAGGAGCTCGCCGCCCGAGTGCGAGCGGTCGTCGAGCTCGACGGCTCCTACCCACGCCTGACCGATTCCGTGCTGTCCGGCGAGGCCGCCCACCTGTGGTCTCGGGTCAGTGGAATCGACGCGATGGTCGAGACGGCAGCTGCGTCCGATCGCTACGTCGGTGCGCACGATGTGCAGTGCTCGTCGATCTCGCCCGCGGCACTCACGGCGATGGATGCGTTCGCCGGCGCGCTGGAGTCGGGTATCGAGTGGAAGCCCCGGTTCCGTCGCAGCGAGGAGCAGAAGGCCGTCGAGGCTCTCGACATCGTCGCCACCGTCGACGGGCAACCCGCGACGACGGCGATGGCCGCGCGTCTGGTGGCCGAACACATTCGCGCGCTCGAGACCGTGCAGACCGCAGCGGTGCTGCTGGCCGACCTCACGATCGTCGTTCCGCTCGACGGTACGCGTTCGATTCGCGTCAACAACGTGGCGCGGATCGCCGACCGGCTCGGTCTGGTGTCTGCAGTCGTCGACGCCCGTGACGCCCTGGTGCACCGGCTGTACACCATTTCGCCTGCGGCACCGTGGATTCGGAGCCTGGCCGAAGCTCAGGAGATCGCCGGGGCCGCCGACGCCATCGCCACGCGCATCGACATCGATGCCGCACGCGCCGAGCTCGACGCCCTGCAGTTCGCGGTTGCCACTCGCATCGATGCCGGGCCGTCGCCA
>NZ_BAOX01000369.1:0-4176 GCF_000813105.1 Rhodococcus sp. BS-15
GTCGGCCCCGGCAACCGCCGCCGAGTCGGTCCGCTCGGCCGACGCAGAGCAGTACAACGGCGCGCAGGATGCGCTGGTGAAGGGTCGCTACGACACCGGTTTCGCTGCACTCGACGCACTCGCAACCGCCGCCGCGGACGACGCCAATGTGGCAGCGCTGCAGACGTTCTACGCCAACGCAACCGCCGATGCCGCTGCTGTGGCGGAGCATGGGGCTCGCCTACGCGGCCTCTCTCCCACTCTGGCCGATGCAGTCGATCGAGCCATCGCCGTCATCGACGAAGTCGCCACGGAGACAATCGACTTCGCGCCGACCACCGACGGACCGCGCACCGCGATCGTGGTGCTCGGGCTGGGGCTCGACGGTGACGGCAACATGACACCCGAGTTGGTGGCACGACTACGCTCGGCCGTCGCCGCGGCGGAGCGCTCCCCCGAGTCCCCCATCATCGTCACCGGCGGGAATCCGCAGAGCGGCATCACCGAGGCCGAGGCAATGCAGCGGTGGCTCGTCGAGGAAGGCATCGCGGCCGACCGCATTCACAGCGAATCGACCGCGAATTCGACGGTGCAGAACGCACAGCGCACCACCGCACTGGCAGCTGAGATCGGCATCGAGAACATGGTGCTGGCGACGACTCCGAGCCACCTACGGCGTGCGATATCGGACTTCGAGATCGCCGGCTCCGACGTGATCGGCGCTGCGACCACCAATGTCGACGATGTCCCGGATCTGCCCGCACTCGCTCCGACAGCTCGGTTGGGTATGACCGTGGATGCAACCAAGATTCTCGGAATACCGCGCACCTACTGACGCGACCACCCGCGCAGCACGGACTCCGTTCCCGCGTGGAACATCGCGCGACGGGTCTCGTCGTCGTCGGAGGTCGAGGGCATTGCCAACTCCAGCGACACCAACCCGTGCACGATCGCCCAGAACGAGTGGCTGATCAGCTCGACCGAAGCCCCGCTCATCGTTCCCGCCGCGACGGCGCTCGAGACGGCCGCGCGGAGCGGATCCATGGCCGCGTCCGCGCGCTGCGCCTCGTCTGCCACATCGATCGAACCGAGCACTCCGCCGAACATCACCGCGTACAGATGCGGATTGCGTAGAGCCCAGTCTCGGTACGCGGCGGCGAGTTCGCGCAGATCGACCTCGGGATCGCCTGTGACCGGGACCCGGCGCTGGGAGTCCCCGAAACTCGCGAACGACGTGGCGAACAGTGCCACGAGCAACTCGGCGCGTCCGCCGAACAGTGAATAGATCGCCGTTGTCGAGGTGCTCTGTGCGGCCGCGAGTTTACGCAGCGACAACGAGTCGACGCCCTGGTTCGCAACGGTTTCCGCCGCGGCCTCGAGTAGCCGGGTCCGCAACTCCGCGTCGTGAATTCTGGGTCTCGCCACTTGCGAAACTTATCACAACGGTGTTTTATAACAGTGTCACATAATGCTTTACCCCACGAACAGACGGGAACACGGCATGCCACCCATCATCGACGGACGCCGCACGGTCGAATCCGAACGAGACACCGTCACTGTCTTCCTCATCGGAATGCGTATCAACAATCCGGTGGCCGTTCACTCGTGGCTACCCGCGGTGCGCGCGATGCCGCGGATGCTCGGCCATCTCGAGCAGGATCCCGCCTCCGGGCTGCTCGGCTATCACTCGTGGCTGGGACGCACCACCATGTTGGTCAGCTACTGGCGCACTGCCGAGGACTTGACGCGATTCGCCTCCGATCCCGACGCACCACATGCACCCGCCTGGCGCGCCTTCAACCGATCGGTGGCCGCAACCCGCCACGTCGGCGTGTGGCACGAAACCTATACCGCGACAGCACAGAACAGTGAGGCGATCTACGTCAACATGCCTGGGTTCGGCCTCGCGGGAGCCATCGGTGGAATCCCGGTCGGTACGGGCTCGCAGACGTGGAAGCAGCGAATGAAGTCCGCGAAGTAGAAGCTCGACGGCTACAGGAAGTTCCCGGCACGCGCAGCGAGGTCGAGAACGGGCTGTGGGAAGACTCCGAGAACCACGGTGACCACCACCGAGAGCCCGATCGCGCACGATACCGAGGCCGTCGGGCGCACGATCGTGGCGGTCCTGGCTCCCGGATCGGTGAAGAACATCAGCACGATCACCCGTACGTAGAAGAACGCTGCAATCGCGCTGCACACCACGCCGACCACGACCAGTGCCGCTCCCCCGGCACCCGAGGCAGCACTGAACACCGCGAACTTGCCGATGAAGCCACTGGTGAGCGGTATGCCGGCGAACGAGAGCAAGAACAATCCGAAGACCGCAGCCACCAGCGGAGAGCGTCGACCGATTCCCGCCCACCGTTCCAGATCGCTCACCTCACCGCGTTCGTCGCGTGCCAACCCGATGATCGCGAACCCCCCGAGAGTGCTGAAGGCATACGCCAACAGATAGAACATCGTGGCCGACACACCGGAATCACCCACGTCACCCGAATCACCCAGTGCCGTCACTCCGGTGAGGATGAATCCGGTGTGCGCAACGGACGAGTAGGCCAGCATCCGTTTCACATCGGTCTGCGTCACCGCGACAACCGAACCCAGCACCATCGTCGCGATGGCGACGACCCACAGCATCGGGCGCCAGCTCGATTCGAGACCGGGTAGCGCCATCCCGAAGATGCGGAGAATCGCGCCGAAGGCCGCGACCTTGGTCACCGTGGCCATCAGAGCCGTCACCGGAGTGGGGGCACCCTGGTAGACATCGGGAATCCAGGAATGGAAGGGCACCGCGCCGACCTTGAACAACAGACCCACTGCCAGCAACGCGGTTCCGATCAGCGCGAGCGATCTGCCCTGACCGTCCACCGCGATGGCGTCGGCGATGCCGTCCAACCGAACGGTTCCGGCGTACCCGTACAGGAACGCGACACCGAACAGGAAGAACGCGGACGAGAACGCGCCCAACAGAAAGTATTTGAGAGCCGCTTCCTGAGAGAGCAACCGCCGCCGTCGGGCCAGTCCGCAGAGCAGATACAGCGGCAACGACAGCACTTCGAGCGCCACGAACATCGTCAGCAGATCCGTGGACGCCGGAAACAACAACATGCCGCCGATCGCGAACATCGCCAGAGGAAACACCTCGGTCTGGGCGACGCCTGCGTCGATGGCCTCCTTCTCCGCCACGCTGCCCGGAGTGGTCGATGCCTGCGGAGTGAACGAATCTATGCGGCGTTCGGCACCGGCCGACGTCACTGCAACGGTGCGCTCCGCGAGCAGTGCGATTGCCGGAATCGACACCAGCACAATGGTTCCCTGCAGAAAAAGGGTGGGACCGTCGATCGCTACCGCCCCGGACATCGCCGACGCCTCGGTGCCTGCCAGACCGAGGATCGCCGCCAGCGCCGCCACCAGTCCCGCGAGAGCGAGACTCAGATGCGTGATCCGACGGGCCCGCAGCGGCACGAACGCTTCGACGAGAACACCGAGCACTGCGACCGAAAACACGATCAACATCGGTGCCAGCAAACCGTACTGCACCTCGGGTGTGGTCATCGCTGACCTCCTGAACTGTCGACTATCGTGGATTGCACTGCCGGAGTGATGACATCGAGCGCAGGTTTCGGATACACCCCGAGCACGATCAGCAACGCGATCAACGGCACCACCACAACCAGCTCGCGTCGAACGAGATCGGGCACCGTCTCGTTGCCCTCCCGGACCGGGCCGGTCATGACGCGCTGGTAGAGCCACAGAATGTAGATCGCCGACAGCACGAGGGCTCCTGCGGCCACTATCGCGGCGACGCCGTATCGACCGAACGTGCCGATCAGCACGAGGAATTCGCTCACGAACGGCGCGAGGCCGGGGAGCGAGAGCGTGGCAAGCCCCGAGATCAAGAACGTCCCGGCAAGCACCGGTGCCACCTTCTGCACCCCGCCGTAGTCGGCGATAGCTCGTGACCCTCGACGCGACACGAGGAAGCCCGCGATCAAGAACAGTGCGGCCGTCGAGATTCCGTGGTTGACCATGTACAGCGTGGCGCCGGCCTGACTCTGGCCGGTCATGGCGAAGATGCCGAGGATGATGAATCCGAAGTGCGAAATCGACGTGTAGGCAATCAGTCTCATCATGTCGGTCTGGCCGATCGCCAGTATCGCGCCGTAGACGATGCCGATGACCGCGAGAGTGATGATC
>NZ_BAOX01000368.1:0-4236 GCF_000813105.1 Rhodococcus sp. BS-15
CGGCGAGCGACGTCGCTCCCGCTCAGCCGGAATACATCGAACTCCGGTCCTCGGACGGCACGACCTATCTGAGCAGCCCCATCCATCCCGACCCGCTCTACCGCGGCGGCGACAGTGGCCAGGTGCTGAATCCGGTCGACGAACTGCCCGCGTGGTGGGCCGAGAGCGGCATGCCGGGAACCTCCACCGAACAAACGGTAGTGGTTGCGGGACATAACTATTCGAAGCGTGATGCCCCGTTCAAGGCACTGCGAGTGGTGACACCGGGCGACACCGTCGTGTTGCGCACACCGACCGGCACCCTGCAGTACGCGGTCGAATCGGTCGGCCCACTACCGAAGGGATCCCTGCTGGCGGACAACGAACTCCGACGCTCGGTGCCGGGTCGATTGATCCTCGCCAACTGCGACGTCCAAGGCGGAGAACCAACCGACGACAACTTCGTCGTCGTCGCGCAACTCGTTCGCTGACAAGCCCTTTCGCGATCGGGACTACAGGCCGAGGTCCACCAGGCCGAGGAGCGATCGATATTCGAGCCCCTCGGCGGCGATGACCTCGTCCGCCCCGGTCGCCCGATCGACCACCGTGGCCACTCCGACGACCGTCGCGCCCGCGTCACGCAGAGCCTGCACGGCAGTGAGCGGAGAGTTTCCGGTGGTCGTCGTATCCTCCACCACCAGAACACGTTTGCCGACGATGTCCGGACCCTCGATCTGACGCTGCATGCCGTGCGCCTTCGCGGCCTTGCGCACCACGAACGCGTCGATCGGACGCCCCTGCGCATGCATGATCGACATCGCCACCGGATCTGCACCCATCGTCAGACCGCCGACCGACACGAAATCCCAGTCGGCCACCAGATCGCGCATCAACGAACCGATCAGCGCACCCGCCCGATGATGCAGAGTCGCGCGACGCAGATCCACGTAGTAGTCGGCTTCCTTGCCCGACGACAACGTGACCTTCCCATGCACGACGGCAAGCTCTTTCACCAAATCGGCCAGTTCCTGCCGGTCCGAATTTGCGGCACTCTCGGCCATGTTCGGGTTCCTCTCGTCGCACCACGGATCTTCGATAGGTCGGTACGAACTTACCCACCGAACCGCGCATGTGCTCCCGCCGGATCCGCTGATCGTTCTGCTTCTAGGCAGCGATCTCGGCCGATTGCTGCTCGTCGAGCAGTTCCTTGGTGGTGGGGTCCTCGCAGGATTCGATGCCGGCGATGAATGCCTCGAAGATGATCCGATCGATGTGTGCGCTCGCGGCATGCAGAACGTGATCCTGCACCGCGTTGAACGCCTCGAACGGGCTGGTCTCTTTGGATTTGGACTGCAGCCGGCGCGCGACGGTGGAGAGCAGGTACTCCTCACGATCTTCGAACATCTTGACCTGGGTGCCGCGGTTGAACAGCGAGCCCTCCTCCTCGTTGTCCTGACGCCGATCGAGGATGGTCTGCATGATCGCCTGGGCCGCAGTGCGTTTGACGACGCGGTCGCCCACCATGTCGGCGGCGAACTTGACCCACTCGACCGGACTCATGGACTTGACGTCGTCGGCGTACGCGGTGAGCAGTTCCTTGGCGACCAGCTGCGTCAGCACATGGTTGTCGCCCTCGAACGTGGTGAACACATCCGTGTCGGCCTTGAGCGAGATCAGCCGGTTCTCGGCGAGATACCCTGCGCCGCCGCATGCTTCGCGGGCTTCCTGAATCGCGGCGGTCGCATGCCAGGTGTTCGCGGCCTTGAGGCCCGCCGCCCTGGACTCGAGCTCGCGCTGCTCCTCGGCGTCCGGGTTGTCTGCAGTCTGCAGCTCGTGCATCTTCGACACGAGCTCGTTCTGTGCGAACTGCAGGGCGTAGGACTTCGCGATGAGCGGGAACAGTCGACGCTGATGCACCAGGTAGTCCATGATCAGGACCTCCTGATCGGAATCGGGCGCGGCGAACTGCCTGCGCTGCAACGCGTATCGCGTGGCGATGTCGAGAGCGACCCGGGCCGCCGCAGCGGCACTGCCGCCGACCGTGACGCGACCGCGGATCAACGTGCCGAGCATCGTGAAGAACCGTCGAGACTTGTTCTCGATGGGGGAGGAGTACGTACCGTCGTCGGACACGTCGGCGTACTTGTTGAGCAGATTCTCTCGCGGGATGCGGACGTGATCGAACATGAGGCGGCCGTTGTCGACTCCGGGCAGACCACCCTTGTACTGACAGTCCGAGGTGGTGACGCCGGGCAGATCGTCACCGTTCTCGTCGCGGAGCGGAACGAAGAAGCAGTGCACGCCGTGGCCTTCGGGCTCCTCGCCCGGGCCTGCAGTGATGAGCTGGGCGAACACGGCGGCGACGGTCGCGGTTTCGGCAGCACCGCCGATGTAGTCCTTACGCGAGGACGGCGTCGGGGAGTTGATGACGAACTCGTCCGTCTTCGGGTCGTACGTGGCCGTGGTCTCGAGCGACTGCACGTCGCTGCCGTGTCCGGTCTCGGTCATGGCGAAGCAGCCGAGCAGATCGAGACCGATGATCTTGGGGACGTAGGCCTCGTGGTGTCGTTCGGTGCCGAGATTCTCGATGGCACCGCCGAACAGCCCCCACTGGACACCGGCCTTGACCATCAGCGAGAGATCACTCATCGCGAGCATCTCGATCATCGTCACCGCTGCGCCGACGTCGCCGGTGCCGCCGTGTTCCTTCTTGAAGCCGTTGTCGGCTGCACCGGCCGCGGCGAGCAACTTGAGCTGCTCCATTGCCTTGGTGCGGGCGATGACGGTGTTCGGGGTGTAGTGCGGACGGAACTCGTCGCGTGCAAGTTGCTGACGCGCCTGGTTCTTCACATCTCGCCAGCGGCCGTCCAGAGTGTTCCGAAGGTGATCCGTTGTGGTTGCCATACTCGACGGTAACCTTTTGTGGCGGCCCGTGAAGGCCGGAAAGTCAGACCGGCCAGACGAATTCTCGGAACACTGCCCGGCAGGTCCGCCAGAAGCCCGATTTCGCGTACGGACCGTCGTGGAACAGAGCCGCACAGTTGTCCTCGAGAGCCCTGTTCACCAGGGGACTGAAGTCGGTGAACTCACCGACCAGGAACTCCTTGAAGCCCTCCGGCCACGCGTACCGGGCTGGTTCGTGTTGTGCCTCCACGACCGCGAGTGTAATGCAGCAGTAACACCGATGTTACAAATCCCACTCACTTCATCAGTGCGAAAGCCTGCTGGGCAACGAGAAACGCGTAGCTGGACGGGATCAGATCGATCGCGCCGTCGGCCCGGAACTGCTCGGTCACGATCCAGTCCTGACCGGAGGCATCGGTGGCCAGGAACGCGCCCGCCAGATCGCCGGGCGCGCTGCCGCCCTTGAACCCCGAGTACGGCCACAGTGCCGGGTCGAGCTGCACACCCGGGTGATCGCAGGATGCGACGGTTCTCCTCGGCCGAATCGCTCGTCGCCAGGTAACCCATCGCGGCACAGACGTCCTGCGCATTGGCGAACCACTCGACCCCGTCGGCCGACGCCGGGTTGTCCAGGAAGTTCTCGAAGTCGATCTCGAGCGGCCTCGCGTCCGCCTGCTCGAGAAGCTCGGCCCGGGTATCGGGGTCGGCCTCGGCCCACTCGGCACGCATGTCGGGATCCCCGAACCCGATGACGAAGAACTGTCGAGTGTCCATCATCGGTGTCATCACCGACGGATCGTGATGGCCCATGATGGAGAGCTGGCGTTCGACCCGCTCGCGGCCGAGGTGATCCATCAACAGATCCGTTGCGGTGTTGTCGGACAACGAGATCATCTTCTCGGCCGCGTCGCGGACCGACACCGTCGTGCCGTCGGGCAGATTCTGCAGTTCGCCGGACGGCGCGCTCTTGGTGGCATCACGAACGGTGAGCTGCTCGTCCCAGCGGACGGTGCCTGCCTCGATCTCGTCGGTGAGCGCGCCGAGGACGTACAGCTTGAACACCGATCCGAGGGGAAGCACCGAGTCCGCATTGGCGGAGTAGATCGACTCGCAGTCATCGCCGTTGAGCCGTGACGCGCTGTAGGAATAGTTCGGAGCCACCTTCGACAGTGCCTCGTCGAGATCGTCGAACGACGAGATCGTAGGAGTGTCCGGCCGGGCCAGGAAGCCGTTGAGCTTGCCGTCCGCACCGATCGACGTCGTGATCGTGGCCGGGATGCCCGCGGTCGTGAAGCGCAGGACGCCGGAGTTCGGTCCGGGCTCGAAGGCCGTGGCCACGTTCGGCGCGCCGGA
>NZ_BAOX01000367.1:0-4246 GCF_000813105.1 Rhodococcus sp. BS-15
CTCCGCAGGCTCGCGGTGTCGTCGACCTGGATGTCGTTGGCCGACGGCGGAGACACGCAGTTGACGGGGGCTGCCGACGCAGTGGCCGTGCCCGACAGCGCCGCGACCGTCAATCCCGAGCCCATGGCGAATATTGCTGCGGTGCGGGCAATTCGACTACCGAACCGACTGGACGTGCGCGCGGAGGAGGAGTTGGGGGACGAGAGACGGGGCAGGGAAACAGAGAACAACAGAAAGCTCCTTCACGAGCGAAACGGGCCGGTGCGGCACACGGTACCCCGCCCCGCGAGTCCATGGCAGCAAGCCGGTGAGGTTTGTGTAACGGTGCGGCTGGCATCCGGGGATGAATCGTCGTAGAAGTCCGGTTTCTCGGACCCCGGCCGCCGCGGTCGTGGCCGCCCGATGCACGTTGGGGTCACTACCGCGTTTTGCATTCAATACGTCGAGTTCTGTTCCACCACTTGATATGTCGATGCGACGAACAGGTCTCGCGCTCGTGCCCGGGATGGCCGGCGACTCCGAACAGTAGCGATCCACGGCACCGGTCGAACGAAAGAAAATCGTTACCGGGCAGCTCTCGACCGCCGCCGAAGTAGCGCAGTGGAGACGGTGACGGTGACGGCCACAGGCGGACGGATCGAAGCGGAATCGGTCCTGTCGAGCCGCCACGGCGACGTCGACAGTTCGGTGTCACAGAAGAACTACCTCTCTGACCTGATCGATTTGTCGCCGCTCACAACAAGTTCCAACTCCGACACCGACGGCACACCGACGAACCCGGGCAACTTCGGGAACGCAATGCAGGGCTGCGGTGCCGCGCTCCCGTAAGTGTCGACATCGCAGCGGACCTGACCTCGCGATTGTCACGGACCGGTGGCACCGCCGTACGTTGCGATCTTGTATTCGGTTGCCACGAGCGAAAGTTGCAGTTCTCGGATCCGACGTCGGACGGCGTCTCGATGCCCGACGAGCACGTCGAGTCGTTCCGGAACGGTATGTTCTCCGCCGTCGACGAGTTCGACGTAGTGCTGCAGGTCGCGCATCGGCATCCCCGACAACCGCATGCGAGTGAGGAACACGATCCGTCGGACAGCCGCGTCGTCGTACCGTCGATGGTCGAGTCCGTCACGCGCAACCTCGATCAGGCCACATCGCTCGTAGTACCGCAGAGTGTGCGCGGAGATATCGAGGAGCTCGGCAACCTCGGCGATGCCGAGTGGTTCGGCGAGCTCTCCGGGTTCGATCAGCTCGTGCACCAGTTCGACGGTCAACTGTGCGTCCGAATCCGCCACGGCCGCCAGCGCCCTGTTCATCAAATCCGTCGTCGCCATGAGTACAGAAGATAGTCCGGGCGGTGCCGTCAGACCGGGCGGACGGATTCGGGTACACCCGGGAAGTCCGCGCTCGAGGACAGTTCGGCGTGGGTCTCCAAGGACGCCAGTTCACGACGGTACGACTCGCGCAGCCGTCGAACGGCTTCGCGTCCGAGAGGAATACGCAGGGGAGCGGACTCCGCTCCGACCAACTGACGGATGACGAGAGCCGCTCGGTGCGGGTCACCTTCCTGCCGACCGTCGGCCGCGAGCATGTCGGCCCTGAAATCGCCGAGGAGGTCGGCGTACGCATCCACGGGTGCGGCGCGTTCGAGTACGTCGGCGCTGTTGAAACCGGTCCGAAATCGGCTGGGCTCGACGATCAGAACTCGGATACCGAACGGTGCGACCTCGCCGGCCAGCGCTTCCGACCAGCCTTCGAGGGCGAATTTGCCTGCCGAGTAGGACCCCGCGCCCGGGAAGGAGATCCGGCCGCCCTGGCTGCTCATCTGCACGATCGTTCCGGTGCCCCGCGCGCGCATTCCCGGCAGCGAGGCACGGGTGAGGGCGGCGGGACCCACCACATGCTGGTCGAGCATGTCTCGCAGCCGAGCAGTGTCGACCTCCTCGGCGGAACCGATCTGCCCGACGCCACCGTTGTTGACGAGCACGTCGATCCGTCCGAACCGGTCGATCGCCGCCTCGACCACGGCGGGCGCGGACTCGGTGTCTCGCACGTCGAATGCGATGGGCAGTAGCGACTCCGGGTGCTCGACGAGCAGGTCGTCGATGCGTTCGGGTCGACGCATCGCCGCGACCACGGTGTCGCCTGCTGCCAAGGCGGTCTCGGTCAGAGCGCGCCCCAGACCGGAGGATGCCCCGGTGATGAGCCAAGTGCGTTGTGGAGTATGTCTCTGAGTCATGAAACGCACGCTATGACTTCGAGCGCGCTCGAACGCAAACCCGTCAGACGCTGCCTTCGTACCCGTGCTGGCGCCATGCCTCGTACATCGTCACTGCTGCCGCGTTCGCCAGGTTCAACGACCGGCGGCCCGGAATCATCGGGATCCGCAGTCGATCGGTCACATGTGGGTCGCCCAGGACGTCGTCGGGCAATCCCGTGGGTTCCGGTCCGAACAGGAGGACGTCGCCGGGTTCGTACGCGACGTCGGCGTAGGAACGGGCTGCGTGTGCGGTGTAGGCGAACACGCGAGTCGGTGCCAGCGCAGACCAGGCAGAGGGTAGGTCCGCGTGCACCGTCACCGACGCCAGATCGTGGTAGTCCAAGCCTGCCCGCTTGAGCTTCGGCTCGGACATGTCGAAGCCGAGCGGGCCCACCAGGTGCAGTTCGCAGCCGGTCCCGGCGACCAGGCGAATTGCGTTGCCGGTGTTCTGTGGGATGCGGGGCTCGAAGAACATGAGTCGAAACACCCGGTTCACTCTGCCATCACGAGTCCGGGAAGTATGGGGCAGGTGGACGACGAACAGACGATCGGCGAGGACTTTTCCGACACTCGACTGGACGGGCAGGAGTGGACCGGTAGGCAGTTCGTTCGGTGTACCTTTCGCGACGCGGACATGAGCGGCGTTCGAACCGAGTCGGTGGTGTTCACCGAATGCGACTTCACCGGCACCGATCTGACCGAATCCGTTCACACGAACTCTGCATTTCGATCGTGCACCTTCACTCGGACCAATATGCAGCACAGTACGTTTCGTCATTCGACCGTGATGGGATCGACGTTCGTCGACAGTCGTATGCGTCCAGCGACGTACGACGAGGTCGACTTCACCCTCGCATCACTGGGCAACGCGGACCTTCGCGGTCTCGATCTGACGGGGTGCCGGATGCGCGAAGCGAACCTCGTGTCCGCAGACTTCCGGAAGGCAACTGTGCGCTCGGTCGATTTCTCGGGTGCCCGCGCCGTCGACGCGAAGTTCGACGAGGCGGATCTGCGGGGAGCCGTCGCCGACGCATCGCTGTGGGTGAGCGCGAGCGTGCGCAGTGCGAAGATCGAACTGATGCAGGCGGTGGCCTACGCTGCAGCGCACGGGCTCGTTGTCGAGGGCTGACCGTGGGGATCGGACCGGTGCGCCGCTGCTGACGCCGAACCTGGAACAATGACCGGGTGACTGCAACGATTCTCGATGGCAAAGCGACCCGTGACGAGATATTCGTCGATCTCACCGCCCGCGTGGCGACGCTGCGTGAGCAGGGCATCACCCCAGGTCTGGCGACCGTGCTGGTGGGCGACGATCCGGGTTCGGCCGCGTACGTCCGGGGCAAGCACAACGACTGCGCCAAGGTCGGCATCACCTCGATTCGTCGCGACCTGCCCGCGGACATCACCCAGGCAGATCTCGAAGCCGTCATCGACGAACTCAATGCCAACCCCGAATGCACCGGCTACATCGTCCAGCTGCCGTTGCCGAAGCATCTCGACGAGAACGCTGCACTCGAGCGAATCGATCCGGACAAGGACGCCGACGGTCTGCACCCGATCAACCTCGGCCGTCTGGTCCTGGGCAAGGATGCCGCACTGCCGTGTACACCTCGCGGGATCGTGCACCTGCTGCGCCGCTACGACGTTGCTCTCGACGGTGCGCACGCGGTGGTCATCGGCCGCGGAGTGACGGTCGGGCGACCCATCGGCCTGCTGCTCACGAGGCGCTCGGAGAACTCGACAGTCACGTTGTGTCACACCGGAACTCGCGATCTGGCCGCCGAGGTCTCACGCGCGGACATCGTGATCGCCGCTGCCGGAGTACCCGGATTGATCACTGCGGACATGGTCAAGCCCGGTGCTGCCGTGCTCGACGTCGGGGTGACCCGCACCGAGGACGGACTGCGCGGCGACGTCGCCGACGGTGTCGCGGAGGTGGCCGGATTCCTTTCGCCCAACCCCGGCGGCGTCGGACCGTTGACGCGGGCC
>NZ_BAOX01000366.1:0-4273 GCF_000813105.1 Rhodococcus sp. BS-15
TCGGCAACCCGGCACGCGCGTGGGGCGCGATGGCCGTGGTCGCCAGTGTCGGGGCGGCCGGAATCGGCTATGCCCGAGGTAAACTCAGCACGAGCCGCTAGCGACACGTGCACGGCTTGGGCCATGGACTGAATTCGTAGTCCACTACGAGTTCAGCCCATGAACCGAGCTGCTCACGGCCGCGGTGCCACCGAGGCCCGCTCCACCGAATTCAGTGCTCGAACGTGGCCGCGCGGCGCGGCTGGCCCTCGGCTCACGAGAGTCAGCGTACGAGGTCCGTTCGGTGCCAGGTGGAACCACGAGTCGGATACCTCGAAGCCGTCGATGTCGACGCAGACGTACTGCGCAGGCCATTCGGACCGGACAGTCAATTCCCATGTTCCAGAATCTGTTTCGATGACCTCTGCGTTCAATCCCACCGTGTTCTGACGGCTCTGCGCGCCGACGAGCGCGGTGGTTCGCGTCACCTCCACGCCGCTGTCGTCCAGGAACGCGACCGTGACGGCGGAGTAGGTTCGACTGCCGAAGCGGTAGGCGTGGTTGACGTCGGTGAAGGTGCCGACGATGGAGTCCACCGTCAGTGCGATGGACCCGTTCGCCGGGGCGTTCACCGTGCGCTCGAACTCGTGGCTGCCGCGAGAAGCGTGCAACACCACTCGGATAGTGCCCGAGCGCGCCGGTCCGTCGTTGACCAGTTCCACCGAGTAGCCGTCGAGTCCTTTGTCGGACAACAGCAGTGCCACCGGGGCGCTTGCCCGCGCCAACGCGTAGAAGGGAGCCTTGGGCACGCCGGCGGTATCGACGATGCCCCAGCCTGCGCCGGGCACAGTATCTCGTAGCGTCAGCACGAGGCTCCGGCACACCCCGAGGATGCTCGACGCCAATGGCCGAACGCTTCGGTGAACGCTTCGACGATCGCCGCCCTACCGTAATCGAGGTACAGTTCTGCGTCGTCGCGCCGGATCAGGTGGGGGTCGACGCCGAAGATCATGCGTACGTAGTGATCTCGCACGTCCTCGAAATCCCAGGACGAGCCGCGGTCACGTGGGATCGCGGCCTTCCAGTCCGGGTGGTGACCGGCGACGGCCGCGGACCCGAAGAATTTCTCCACCTGTGCCCGTTCCGGGGGGGACTGCGAAGGCCAGACACTCTGCTGCGAAACGCACGCCGGCAGTGCGGATATCGGACAGTGGTCGGAGGTAGCCGCCCACCCCGAAGTAGTGCGCGATGCCGTCGCCCACATGCGTGTGCAACTCGCCCTGAGCACTGGACGGGCTCGATGTCACGTATGCGACTCCGGGTACACGATCGGCGAGGAATTCGGGAATAATGCTGTCCAGCATCACCATTCGTTGATCGTCGGCTGCAATCCCCAACATCGTGGGTTGCTGCTGAGTCTCGCTTCCGCCACTGACGACCATCAGGGCCGGGTTGGCCGAGACGGCGTCTGCGAACGCGCCGAGCTCGCGGGTGACCGCTGCGGTGTACGTGTCATCGGTGGGCGGGTCGATGGTGCCGAACATGACGTCCTGCCACACCATGATGCCCAATTCCGCGCACAGGGACCAGAATTCGGGCTGCTCGTACACCAGGGTGCCGACGACGCGCACCATGTTCAGGCCCGCCGATCGGAGCTGCTCGAGCGCCGCCCGCAGATCGGGCTCCGGTGACCACAACCGCACCGGGTCCAGCGGGGTCCACGTTCCTCCGCGGCAGAAGACGGTCTCGCCGTTGACCGTCAGTACTGCGCCGCCGGCCGTACGGTCCAGATCCACCGTACGAAACCCGACGACGCCCATGGGATGCACGGTGCCGTCCACCTCGAGCGCGACGCGATACGTTCGCGGTCGGCCGTGCGTGTGGGGCCACCAGAGTTCGACGGCGGGCAGCGTCACCGCCGAGTCGATACGCTCGACGGTTCCGAGCTCGAAGGCCCTGTCGTCGATCATGATTCGAGCCACCCCCGGAGCATCCAGGTCGGCGCGCAGTGCGACGATGCCGTCCGTACCGGATACCGTCGTCGACAGGGCGACGCGACGAACCTCGGGGATCACCGTCATCGACACCGGGCGCCAAAGTCCGACGGGTACCGGAAGGGGCCCGTACACGGGTGCGCGTCCGAGCATGGTCGTCCGCTCGTGCCGCAGCCCTTGGGCGCGATCAGCGACGATCGCCACCGACCGCGGGGGCGTCGAGACTTCAGATGTGCTGCCAGCGATTCGATGTGGACGGCGATGGTGACGGTGTCACCACAGTCCGACAGATCGAGAGTCTCGGGAACGAACATCGACGTCACGGTCCTGCGATGGACGCCATCGATCCAAATCTGGGCACGGGTCGCGATGCCACCGAATCTCACTCGCACCCGGCGATGGCCGCCGGTGGAGACGTCGGCGACGAACCACCAGTCGTGGTCGTCCGGATTCACTGCCAGTGCGTGCCCCAGCGCGGTGGCAACCGTGCCCGGCACCACCGCGTCGATCCAGTCGAGATCGTCCGGTAGGTCGCCGGGGTCGAGAACGGAACCGGTGTCGGTTCGGGCCAGCCGCCACCGAGCGCCGTCGAGCAGATCGATCACGTGCCAATGCACCTGCAACGATGTCCATGGCCGCCGTCCAGTTCTTGCTCATCTCGATCAGCGGCTCGTCGAGCACCACATCCCGGCCACGTGCGGCGCGGGCCATCCGGAACTGAACGGCCTTGGCACCGGAGGCCGCGTCGAGGAAATACGGAGCGGCCGCGGCGGCTCCCGTCACGCCTCTGCCTTCGAGGTAGTGCACGTAGTTGGCCGCGAGTTCTGCCGTGGCACCGAATTGGCGGAGCAGGCCGAACGACCACAGGTGGAATGCGTCGGGACCCGCGGTCTGCACGAGCGGGATGTCGGCGATGACGCGGCGGGCCAGTGCATCGACCGGATTGCCCGGAGCGCGGCGGGCCAGGTGTGCGCGAGCGACATCGAGATCACGATCCTCGAAACCGGCGTCGAGCACGGTGGAGTCCACTTTGATCTGCTCGACGTACGGCAGCAACACCTCGGCATGCGGTTCCGGAGCGAGATTGAAGATCCCGTCGAAATCGGCTCCGGTGAGCTCGAAGTAGCCGCGATTGTGGAAGTACCCCATCACCTTGCCCTCGCGATCGATGAGGTTCGGCACGATGGTGGTCTTGGTGTGCTGATTGCGGTAGCTGGTCCCCGCGGTGTCGGGCAGCCAGAAGCCGTCGACCTCCACGGTGACGTGGATGCCGTCTTCCAGGCCTTCGACGACGTGCTCGAGTACAGGACGCCACACGTTCATCTCGGCGACGCCGATGCCGTACAGGGCGCGGAGGTCCTCGGGAGCGATCTTCACGAAGTCCCACTGTCGCCCGTCGCATCCCGCGCTCAGCACGAAGGCGAGCGCAGGAGTGGGATCGGCACCGAACGAGTGCAGAACTTCGATCCACAGGTCGACGTAGCAATTGGTTTCGGTCCAGATGCGGTCGTGATTGTGTATCGGGTGTGGCCGGTAACTGATGGGGTCGAGTTCGAGGACTCGTAGGCTGGTCCCGAGCCTGTCCAGCACTGCATCGTTCGACATGAAGCCTCTCCTACCGGATCGAATGTCGGACGGTCCCCGAGCCGCATTTGTCCGTATTGCCTGTATCCAGGCCCCTAATCCTAACGAATCGGTTTGTTCTTCGCACTTGATCGGACGGTAGGATTGTTTTTGCCCGGGCAAACTATTTTCTGGGCCACCATCTCGACAACAACGACATCCGCCCCCGGTAACGGGGGCAATCACAGAGCGAGCAGTCGGTTCCGCGCCGGTAATGCTGGTGCGCAGCTTGTTCGTGATGGCACTTGCATAGAGGCTCTGAGCTGGGCACATGCCGAGTGTAGACAACACCTGACACATCCATGCCCAACTCGGGCACGCAATAGGAGGCACGAGCGCGATGCGCCGTTTCGCGTCCAGCGCAGCGCTGGTCATCGGCTGGGCTCTGCTCGCTGTCGTATTCGGAATGTTCCTCGTTCGCCAGATCGGTGTGACGGAGATCACTTTTGTTGCGTTCGTCGTCGGGGCACCGTATCTCGGTGTCGCCTCGATCATCGCCGTGATCCTGTTCGCCGCAGCGCGCTCCCGCTTCGGGTCGGCCGTCGCAGTACTGCTCACCGTCGCCGTCGTCGGCGTCCAGGTGCCGATGTTCCTCGCCGACGGCCCGGACAACACCGGCCCTGGACTGTCGGTCCTGACGATCAACGTCGCGCACGGCGACGCCGACGCCGCGTCCA
>NZ_BAOX01000365.1:0-4297 GCF_000813105.1 Rhodococcus sp. BS-15
CCGCCCGCCCCCTGCCGCCCCGCCCCAGGTTCGGCCCGCCCCCAGGTCCGGATCAATGTGGATTTCAGTCAGTCAGTGCACAACAAAGGCGCATTGATCCCAGCGGGGTGGGCGAACGGGGTGGGCAGGTGGGACGGTCGGGGTGAGCAGGTGGGCCGGGCGAAACTACAGCGGCATTGCCCACATGGAGCTCGAGCGCTCCTTGAACGCAGTGCAGTTCGCGTGTTGCTTGCTGGCCCGTTGGTAGAAGGTCTGTAGCGGCAAGGTGGGTTCGGTCGGCTCCGGTGCGGGCGCAACCGGAAGGTCGCTCAGTTCGAGCGCTGCGTCGAGGGCTTCCTCGGCCTCGACGCGTCGGGTGCGCGCCAGGTTGGACAGGGCGAGCTGGTGGATCGTGACGCGGTCGCCGGACTTGCTGTCCACCGTGGCCTGTCGGGCGACGGAGGCGTCGAGCTCGTACACCTTCGAGGCCAGCTGATAGATGCTGGGACGCTCGAGCTCGGCGTCCACCAGAGCCGGCTCGGCCACGGTACGCACAGCTGCCGGTGTGGCCTCCGCGGTTCGCAATGCATGCCGTGCGCCGGATTTCTGGGGCTTCGCCGACGGCCGCTCCAGTAGTTGCTCGAGCTCGGCGACCTCCCGATCTGCTGCCGGGTCCTTGGTCGGCGGTGCGACGAAGGGCACGATCGGCTCGAACGCGATCTTCTCCGACGACGTCACCTCAGACGCATTCTTGGACGGGATGAGCAGCGCCACGACCACGGTGCCGACGCCGAACACCACGGCGGCAACGACGCTCGTGTGCACCACCGCGTCACCGAACGCCGCGACGGCGTTGGCTTCGAGATTGTCGGCGAACCCACTGAGGAATGCGTTCTGGTCGCGGATGACGTCGGAGACGATCACCGCACCTGCCAGCGAATCCTGCGATGCGGCAAGCCCTTCTGCCGCCTGCCCGGTGTACTGGCCGTTCGGTTGCTTGCCGGGGAAGGTCTGCAGAAATCCTTCGATTCCCTGACGGTAGGACGCCGCGAGCACCGATCCGAGCACAGCGATGCCGAGCGATCCGCCGAGTTCGAGGGCGGTGTCGTTGAGGCCGCCGCCCACCCCGAGCTTGCTGTCCGGGAACTCGCCCATGATGGAGTCGGTGCAGGGCGAGACGGACAGGCCGATTGCGAGACCGAGCAGCGTCAGCACGGGCAGAAAGTCGGAGTACGTTGCCGTCGCATCGATCCCGATGAGCGAGACGACCGACAGCGTTCCCACGACCATGCCTGCGGTGACGGTGATGCGCGGTCCCAGTTTCGGCGTGAGCCACATCGTGATTCCGGATCCGACGAAGACTGCGCCGGCCAACGGCAGTAGGTGAATGCCGGTGGACACCGGACCGTAGCCGAGAGCGAACTGGAGGTATTGGGCCACGAAGTAGATGGCGCCGAAGGTGACGAGGAAGAAGATCAGCACCGCGAGAGTGGCACCGCTGAGGATGCGGGAGGAGAACATTCGGACGTCGAGCAACGGATTGGGATGGCGCAGTTCCCATCCCACGAAGCCCAGGACCGACAGCAGCCCGACGAGCGCGAAGTACAGCGGCCCGACCGTCCAGCCGAAGTGCATCCCCTCGATGATGGCGTACACGATGGTCGACACGGCCAGCACCGACAGCAGACCACCGATCCAGTCGATCGCACCCGGGGCGACGGCCCGTGACGGTGGGACCAGCACGACGGCTCCGACGATGGCGGCCAACGCAATCGGAACATTGATCAGAAACGTCGAATGCCAGGTGAAGCTCTCGAGGAGCCAACCCGCCAACAGCGGACCGGCCGCGATCGCGAGTCCCGAGGTGGCCGCCCACACGGTGACAGCGGTGGCGCGCTCACGCTTGGGGAAGGTCGCCACCAACAGCGACAGCGTGGCGGGCATGACGATGGCAGCGGCCACACCCATGACGATGCGGGCCAGGATCACCCCGAGGGTGGCATCGGTGAGCGCCCCGGCCACAGAACCGGCGACGAAGATGATCAGGCCGAGAATCAGAGCGCCGCGGCGGCTGTAGCGATCTCCGATCACACCGCACAGCAACATCAACGACGCGTAGGGGACAGTGTAGCCGTCGATCACCCACTGCAGGTCGCTGCTCGTCAGACTCAGGTCGAGTGTCATCGACGGTGCGGCGACCAACAGCGACGTGTTGGCCATAACCACGATCAGCAGGCTCAGGCACAACACCACCAGCGCCGACCAGCGTCGCGGGTACGGTTTGTGCATATCTTGGACAGGCGTCATCGCAAGCAGTGTCATCGTGTGTTCCCCCCCGTTGGCAAAGTGCGAGACACACCTTGCACAGTGCTGTGCAGCTTAGGAAGCATCGTCTAGGATCGGCAATCTTTTGTGGCGGCAACCACACTCCCGGCCCGCGATCGTGCTAGATGTTGTCGTGTGCGCAAGACGACGGAGTCGAGTTCGTCTGCACGGGACGCAGCAGCGCCGCCCGTGCAACGACGTGACGCCCGGTCCAACCGAGCGCGAATTCTGCATGTTGCACAAGGGGTCCTGGCAGACAACCCCGATGCAACCATCAACGACGTCGCTGCCGCCGCGGGAGTGGTCCGGCGAACCGTATACGCCCACTTCGCCTCTCGCGAAGCTCTGATCGACGGTATCGCTCTGGAGGCAGCGGAACGAATTTCGGCTGCGCTCACCCGAATTCCGGCCGTGGACGAATCCGCGGTGACGGTGTTCGTTCGGCAGACGCTGGCTCTGGCACGCGTCGGTGATCAGTACCGGCTATTGCTCTCGGTCGCACGATCCGATCTGGGACACAACAGCATTCACGATCTACTGACTCCGATGCGCGACGCGGCCGCCGCGGTCATCCGGCGAGGACAGCGCGAGGGTGTGTTCTCCTCGTACCTCGCTGCAGAAGTACCGATCCTCAACATCGAGGCCATTGCGTTGTCGATCCTCGACGCCACCAACGCCGGCTTGATCGGGGATCCGGCGGGAGCTGCGACGACATCGAGCCTGGTGCTGCTGGGAATCGCGCCGGACGACGCGGAACGCATCGTTGCCGACGTTCGGTCGTTCGACTCGTCCTCTCGCGCCCGCTGACAGCAGCACGGACCTCGCGAACGACGAAGGCCCCGTTCGCGCGATGTAGTGCGCGAACGGGGCCTTCGGCCGAAACGGGTGGATCTAGGGAGCCGGGACGAATCCTGCGCCGAGTCCGTTGCCCTGATCGACGTTGCGAAGGATCGCGTCGAAGTTGGTGCCGACCTCGGGGCCGAAGCACGCCACGCCGAGGTAGGCGTTGACCATGCCGACGAGGGTGTTGCCGACGACGACCGGGCTGCCCGAGTCACCTTCGACGACACACAGCTGAGCCCAGGTCTCCTGCGACTGCAGGATGTCGCCGTACGCGAGTCCGCAGGTGTTGCCGGTGGTACGGCCTTCCTTGCAGACGATGTTCGGGAACGCCGTCGGCGGGCCGACCTGAGAGATTGTCACGTTGCCGACGCGGTTGATCGGTGCGACCTTGTCACGCTGGAATTCGATGAGGGCGTAGTCGTATTCCGGGTTGGAGAACGCGATGCGGCCGACCTCACCGAGGGAGGTGTCGTACTCGGGAACGATGGAGGCACCCGCTTGGCCACAGTGACCGGCGGTGAAGCCGACCAGGTTTCCGTTGCGGTCGTTTCCGATCGTCGTCAGCGTGCACTCGGCCTGGCCTCCGACGATGATTCCCGAGCCGCCGCCGAGAGCAGCTGGAGTGGCCGCGGATGCGGTCCCCACGCCGACGCTGGCTACGATTGCAGCCGCCCCCACGACGACGAGCATGAATTTCTTGAACATGTACTCCCTCTCAGCGGTGTCGGCAGAACCCTAGCAACAACAGGTGTACGAGCACGAGCGAGTCGTTCATACGTCCTGCTCGAGGGCTGCAAGCGTCGTGCGCGCCTCCTCGAGTTGGCGGCTCAGTTCTGCAACGCGTCGGGCAGCCTCCTCGCGCGCGTGGGAGATGACGGCCTCGACCGCGTCACGTGCGGTGGGATCGCCCAACTCTCGGACCGCGCGACTCACCGACTCCGGGCTCACCGGTTGCGCTTTGGTGGGCCGTTTCGCGCCCTGGGTGACCGTGACCGACCAATCGTTGTCGGCCCCGGCATGAATGGTGACGCTGATTCCGCCCGGCGCCTTCTTCGGTCGACGCGACGCCTGGATCGGCGCGGGTCCCGCCGATCCCGTCGAAGCGGCAGGAGTGGATGCAGTCGGTGCCACGGGTGCTGTGGGGGCCTTC
>NZ_BAOX01000364.1:0-4328 GCF_000813105.1 Rhodococcus sp. BS-15
TCGAAGGCGAAGGCCACAGCGCGCTGACGCCGACCGCGGCGACGGCTGCAACCACCGAGAGCAGTCGTGGGCTGCTGTCCTTGCCGAGTACTCGAACGAGGCTGACGCATCCCAGGGCTCCGAGAGCCACCAGGGCTGCGATCAGATACGGGGTGGCACCGGTTTCGGTGGACGTCGTCGCGGCCGCGAGATTCTGGTCCGTGGCGGCGGCGTCGTCTGTGGTGGTGGCAGCGGTTCCCTGCGGGAGTGCCGCGGAGGCGTCGCGCACGTTGGTGGCGATGCCGTTGACGATTCCCTCGACCGGCTCGACCGACGTCACGAGCTGATCGGTGCCCGCTTTGAGCTGTTGGCCGCCGTCGTCGAGCTGGCCCAGTCCGTCCCGCAGCTGGACCGTGGCGTCGCCGAGCTGTGCGGTGGCACCGAGGAACTGACTGTTGGGGTCGTTGAGTTCGGAGGACAGTTGCTGAGCACCGCCCTTGAGGGTCTGCAGCTGGGCGAGGGTGTCGGGCCCGAACGCCTGGGTGTTCAGGGTGTCGATGACCCCGCGGATCTCGCCGGAGATGGCGTCGGATCCTGGGTGCGGGAAGCGATCGACCTGGTCTGCGGTGGCGGCGAGTTTCGCAGTGAAATCGGCCTGCAGAGCGCCGAAGCCGGTGAGTTGGTCGACAACCTGGTCGACGCCACCGCTGATCTGCGACGCGCCGTCCCCGAGCTGACCGATGCCGTCGCGGTACTGCCCGAACCCGTCGGCGAGCTGGATGGTTCCGTCGTGCGCCTGGGTGATGCCGTCGGCGAGCTGTCCGACGCCGTCGTTGAGCTGCGTGCCGCCGTCGGTCAGCTGACCGATACCGCTGGAGAGAAAGGTGATGGGCAGCGAAGCGCTGTTGAGGCTGCTCCTGGCCGCGGCCAGAGGATCCGCCGTCTGCTGGTCCGCCGTCTGCTGGTCCGGTGCCTGCTCTGTGGCTGCGGTGGTGGTGGCCGTGGATTCGCCGCCGAGGTCGTAGCCGGTGCCCAGTGTAAAAGCACCCACCGCCACCAGAGGAAACGCCAGCGCAGTGAGAGCAACGGCAGGACGTCGGAAGATACGCAATTCACCCATGATGGGTTCGAGGCTAACTGCCAGGTACGGCCTCGCCGACCAGTCGATGGCCGTCGACGCCGCGTTTCACACCCTCTACCTGGGAGTTTAAGAGCTCTCTGTGGATTGCCGGTTGCGGGGCAGCAGGTCCCACACATGCTCGGTCTCGTTCACCGAGGAGACCGACCTCGCGCCACTGCGCGAGAACAGCACACGCGTCACCGAGCAGTAGTCGATCGGGAAGCCGAGCACCTTCGGGGTCTGCAGAATGTCCTGCAGCAGGATGTTGATCACGCCGCCGTGGGCGAAGAGCGCCACGGTGTCGGTGTGCGCGGCGGCCGAGACGATATCGGCGACACCGGCCAGGACTCGCTGCCGAAATGCCTGCTCGTCGACCTGTTCGGGAAGATGCCCGGCCTTGATGCGATCGAATGCCTCCCGGAATTCGGTCTTGGCCGACTCGATCGGAACGTAGCCGCCGAAGTCGCGATCGTATTCGGTCACACGCTCGTCGGACTCGACGGTCAGACCGAGCCGATCGGCAAGAGGCTGCGCCGTCTGGACGGCGCGCAGCTGCGAACTCGACACGACTCGGGAGATCGGGAATCGGGCCACTGCACCCGGCACCCGCAGAGATTGTTCGACGCCGAGGTCGGCGAGAGCGGGATCGGCCGAGGTCTCCGACCGTTGTGGCAGCGCGTGCCGCACCAGAACCAGTTGCATCGACTCACCTAATCACGAGTGTGCGGCCGCTGCGCTGCACCATCGATCGGAAGGCCGCGACCTGACGCGGCGAATCGGCCTGCGGATCCCACACCATGCCGATACGTCGACGAGCCGCGGGCTGGGTGAGCCCGATGTCGACGGTTCCTCCTTCTCCGCCGTGCGCTCGGATCCGCGGCAGGATGGCGATGCCGAGTCCGGCCCCGACGAGTCCGCGCACCGTGTGGGTGTCCTGCCCCTCGAATGCGATGCGCGGGCTGAAACCGGCGTCCGCCCACAACTCGTCGCAGATCGATCGCATGCCGAAACCGTGGCCCATCGCGATGTAGTTCTCGTCGGCGGTGTCGGCGAGATCGACCGATCTGCGGGTGGCCAGGCGATGATCGGCCGGGACCACGAGCATCAGCCTCTCGTCGTAGAGCTGGAACGAATTGTCGTCGGTGTGCTCGGCGCTGAGAGAGACGAACGCCAGGTCGGAGACTCCATCTGCGAGACGGTCGAGGCAGCGCGCGCGGGCACCCTGATCCAGATCGAACGTGACGGCCGGGTGGTCGACGCGGAACTGCCGGATCAGCGCCGGTACGACGTCCTCGCCCAGGGTGTTCTGAAACGCCACTGCGATACGGCCGCGAGCCCGAGCGTCGTGCTCGGTCATGGCGTCGATGCCGGCATCGATATCGCTCAACGCTCGCTGCAGGTACGGAATCAGAACACGGCCGGTGCTGGTCAGCACGATTCCGCGGCCGCGTCGTTCGACGATGTCGACGCCCAGGATCGCCGACGCGCGGGCCACCTGCCGACTGACGGTGGGCTGTGGAAGGCCCAGCACGTGCGCGGCGTCGGTGATGTGTTCGGTGTCGGCCACCGCCACGAGGGTCGGCAGCAGCGGCAGCAGTTCGATCGCTTCGCGACGCATGAAACGAATCATATCGTTGGTGTATCGGTTTGCCATGTCTCATGCATTGGACGAATACCGTGAGCGCTTCTAACGTGATCTGCATGACTACGACGCAGCCCGAGGTCCTCGGGTGGGAGGGACACCCCAGGGGCTCGCGCGAATACCGCCGACTCGTCCTGGCCCTGCTGTTCGCCGGAGTCGCGACGTTCGCCCAGCTGTACTCGGTGCAGGGAATCCTGCCGCTCATCGCCGCCAATCTCGACATCACGCCGTCGCTGTCCTCGCTCGCCGTCGGACTCGCGACGGTCGGCGTCGCGGTCTCGGTCATTCCCTGGTCGGTTGCGGCCGACCGCATCGGTCGAGTCCGGGCCATGACGGCGTCGATCCTCACCGCCACGACGTTGGGACTGCTGGTACCGCTCGCGCCGTCGCTCGAAGTCCTTCTGGTCGTTCGTTTCTTCGAAGGTGCCGCACTGGGCGGTCTCCCCGCCATAGCGATCGCATATCTCAGCGAAGAGGTGCATCGCAGTCACACTGCCTTGGCCGCGGCGACGTACGTGTCCGGCACGACGCTCGGCGGACTGCTCGGCCGCATCGTCGCCGGACCCGTTGCGGAATACACCAACTGGCGCATCGGCACCCTGACCGTCTCGCTGATTGCGGCTCTCGCCGCCGCGCTGTTCGTGTGGCTTGCACCGAAACCGCGAACGACGCTGGTGCACAGCCAGATTCGTGACCTGCCGGGACGGCTCTTGGTAAACCTGCGCGAACCGGGGATGGCGGCACTCTACGGCCAGGGATTCCTGCTGATGGGCGGCTTCGTCGCGATCTACAACTACCTCGGATTCCGTTTGGAGGCCGTGCCTTTCGGGCTCCCACAGTCTCTGATCAGCCTGATCTTCGTGGCGTACCTCAGCGGTACGGTGTCCTCACGGGTAGCGGGCAAGCTCGCGACGAAGCACGGCAGGTCGGTGGTGCTCGCCGGATCCACCGCAACGATGATCGCCGGAGTGGCACTGACGATGGCGTCGAATCTCGTCGTCATTCTGACCGGCCTGGTGATCCTGACCATGGGATTCTTTGCGGCCCACGCCATCGCGTCGGGCTGGACCGGACAACGCGCCGTTCACGGCCGCGCGCAGGCGACCTCGTTGTACAACCTCTTCTACTACGGCGGATCGTCCATGGTCGGATGGATCGGCGGCGTTGTGTTCCAGTCGCTGGGATGGAACGCGTTGGCGCTGTTCGTCATTGCGTTGGCAGTGATCGCAGGCGTGTGGGCCGCATGCCTGCACGGCCGATTGGCGCAGCCGGTATCAGTAGGCTGACGTGTTCGCGGCAGCGATGGCGAAAATGACGATCGCACCCACGATGACGACGAACAGTGCGATCGAGACGTAACCGATGATCAGCCTGCGGTCGCGAACCCCGACCCGCCTTCGCCGGTGCGCTTGATCTGACCGCGCGCAATGTGGCCACACACCACCGCGCACACCGACGCAAGCAACGGAATGAACGTCAGACCGAGAATGCCCAGCACCAGCGACACGATCGCCAACGTGTTCGTGGACGCGGGAGCCTGATAACCGCCGGCATACGGTGCATTCCCGTACTGGGAGTACTGGGAGT
>NZ_BAOX01000363.1:0-4343 GCF_000813105.1 Rhodococcus sp. BS-15
GGTGACGGCGATCGCGTCGGGGCAGCGGTGGCCGGGGATCAGAGAGGCCATGAGTTCGATGGCCGAGGTGACCAGATCACCGATGTCGGTGTTGGCTTGGCGATCGGTGGAGACGGTGCGGTACTCGACCGTGCGACTACCGTCGGTGTCGACGGTGACGAGGGCTGCGCACACGACCTCGGATCCGGTGGATATGCCCACTCCTACCCGCATGCTGCACCTCCCACCCCTGTGTACCTGTCCGGAATCGACTGCTCTTTGTGCCATGTCGCGGCACAGCTGTCGATCGTTATCGTTCGGACAGCTCCGTTATCGTAACGTTACTTCGCGCTCCGGCGCGAGCGTGATATACGGCTCGGCCGGTTGCTCGGTGCGTGTCGATCGCCTCCTACCTGGCCTTTCGATGGCTCGACGAAGGCTGGGAAAAAGGCGAGAAACGACTGCGATGCTCGGCGTTTCGGACCCGAATTCGGCCGCTTTCGAATCTCCGCGGTCGTGCGGAACGGTGCGTGACCACTCTCGTGCGCACGCGTGCGACCACGGCGTCGCGAACCTGGCGAACCCAGCCCTTGAGTGCTGGCACTCTCGTGTATAGAGTGCTAGTTGGCACCGAGCGAAGTCCCGGCACCCGCGACGACGGGAACGAGCTCAGGCCGTGATTGTCAGAACCGCACGAGAAGTACTTACACACAGCTGTCCGGGGATCCGACCCCGGACGCGTACCCCATAACTTTGGAGGGCTCAACGTGGCGAGCGTGAAAATCAAGCCGCTCGAGGACAAGATCCTCGTCCAGGCCAACGAGGCCGAGACGACGACCGCCTCCGGTCTGGTCATCCCCGACACAGCCAAGGAGAAGCCCCAGGAGGGCACCGTCGTCGCCGTGGGCGAAGGCCGTGTCACCGAGAAGGGCAACCGCATCCCGGTCGACGTCAAAGAAGGTGACACCGTCATCTACAGCAAGTACGGCGGCACCGAGATCAAGTACGCCGGCGAGGAGTACCTGATTCTGTCGGCACGCGACGTGCTGGCTGTCATCGCCAAGTAGGCCACAACGCATCCCGCCCCGGTATCCGATTTTCGTGTCGGTCCCGGGGCGGTGTGCGTTCGATCGAGTTTCTTTACTCGAAGGAGTAACACCGAAACATGGCAAAGCAAATCCAATTCAACGAGGAAGCGCGCCGCGCACTCGAACGCGGCGTCGACAAGCTGGCCGACGCAGTCAAGGTGACGCTCGGACCGCGGGGACGCCACGTCGTCCTGTCCAAGGCATTCGGCGGTCCGACCGTCACGAACGACGGCGTCTCGATCGCTCGTGAGATCGACCTGGAAGATCCGTTCGAGAACCTCGGCGCGCAGCTGGTCAAGAGCGTCGCCACCAAGACTAACGACGTTGCAGGCGACGGAACCACCACCGCGACGGTCCTCGCGCAGGCGCTGGTACGCGGCGGTCTGAAGAACATCGCCGCGGGTGCCAACCCGATCGCGCTCGGCACCGGCATCTCCAAGGCGGCCGACAAGGTCGCCGAGGCTCTGCTCGCCGCCGCAACCCCGGTCGAGGGCAAGCAGGCGATCGCTCAGGTCGCCACCGTGTCCTCGCGTGACCCCGAGATCGGCGAACTCGTCGGCGAGGCGCTCACCCGCGTCGGCGCAGACGGCGTCGTCACCGTCGAGGAGTCCTCGACGCTGCTCACCGAGCTCTCGGTCACCGAAGGCGTGCAGTTCGACAAGGGCTACCTCTCGCCGTACTTCGTCACCGACGTCGACGCGCAGGAAGCAGTTCTCGAGGACGCCTACGTCCTGCTGTACCGCGAGAAGATCACCTCGCTTCCGGACTTTCTGCCCCTGCTGGAGAAGGTTGCCGAGAGCGGCAAGCCGTTGCTCATCATCGCCGAGGACACCGAAGGTGAAGTTCTCTCGACGCTGGTCGTCAACTCCATCCGCAAGACGATCAAGGCCGTGGCAGTCAAGGCACCGTTCTTCGGTGATCGCCGCAAGGCATTCCTCGACGATCTCGCCGTCGTGACGGCCGGGCAGGTCATCACCGCCGATGTGGGTCTGAGTCTGAAGGAAGCCGGCCTCGAGCTGCTCGGTCGCGCTCGTCGCGTCGTCGTCAGCAAGGACGACACGACCATCGTCGACGGTGCGGGCACGCAGGACGACATCGATGCGCGCGTCGGTCAGCTCCGCCGCGAGATAGAGAACACCGACTCCGAGTGGGATCGCGAGAAGCTCGAAGAGCGTCTGGCGAAGCTCTCGGGCGGCATTGCGGTCATCAAGGTCGGCGCTGCCACCGAGACCGAGCTCAAGGAACGCAAGTTCCGCGTCGACGACGCTGTGGCTGCGGCCAAGGCTGCCGTCGAAGAGGGAATCGTCCCCGGCGGCGGCTCGGCTCTGACTCAGGCAGCGTTGGCTCTGGCCGACGACCTGGGCCTGACCGGCGACGAAGCCACCGGTGTGGCCGTGGTGCGCACCGCGCTCAACGCACCGCTGTTCTGGATCGCCTCCAACGCGGGCATCGACGGTTCCGTCGTCGTCAGCAAGGTGGCAGAACTGCCGAAGGGTCACGGATTCAACGCCGCGACCCTGACGTACGGCGACCTGCTGGCCGACGGCGTCGTCGATCCGGTCAAGGTGACTCGCTCCGCTGTGGTCAACGCCGCGTCGGTTGCTCGCATGATCCTGACGACCGAGAGCGCGATCGTGGAGAAGCCGGAAGAGGCCTCCGAGCCTGCTTCCGGGCACGGACACGCTCACTGACGTTCGGTGACACGAGAAAGCCCCCCGACCCGAACGGGTTGGGGGCTTTCTTGCGTGTTCGAGTGCTTACACCGCGATGCGGCGGCGGTTGTGACGAGCGTGCAGTTCCCGCTCGGTCTCCGACATCCCTCCCCAGATCCCGTATGGCTCGCTGACGTTGAGAGCGTGTGTACGGCATTGGGCGAGTACGGGGCAGCTGCGGCACATTTCCTTGGCCCGCATCTCGCGCTGTGCTCGTGCCCGGCCCCGCTCGCCGTCCGGGTGGAAGAACATGGACGAATCGACGCCACGGCACAGGCCGTGCATCTGCCAATCCCAAATGTCGGCGTTCGGCCCAGGGAGGTGATTCGGCTGCGGCATGGAAACTCCTAGGGTGGTGTGGCTTCTCGGATTCGTGATCCGAATGCCGACAACGTTATGTGGGTCGACGAAATCGAGTCAATAGTTCTCTGTCGTGGGCAAATGCATAGTTATGGGGCAAAGAATTAACACGGGCGATATTTACTTCGACTCACCTGCGTGCGTGTCCTTCCTGTTGAAGAATCCGCCGCCACGCGAGACGATGGGAAGCGCACCGGCTTTCCGGCTGCTGGTGCGGTGCTGCGGAACGCAGGCGGCCCGAGTCGGGCGACAGGGCCGAGGCTGGATCCAGCAGTCCGTCGTTGTCGATGTTTCCGCTGATCACAGCCTTGCCGATAGCATCGAGGGCGCTTCGGCTCCATGCGTCGGGTTCGACGTCGGTTCGCTCGCTCTAGCCCACGCGAGGTGTCCGGCACGATCGCGCGGATCGCTGGGTAAAGGCGGAGTGGGCGAGCATTCGGCAGGCGACTCGTCGGGGGTCGATTGTGTGACCGAGTGCGCCGATTAACCTATTCGCCACACAGCGTTCAGATTCTCGTCTTCGAGTCGGCCCGTGTTCACATTGTTAATTCCTTGAAAACTGCATTCCGTGTGCGCGAAACGATGCAGTGATACTTCTTTCGGACCGTTGCCGAATTCGCCCGTGCAATTTGCGTCGCGTCGAATCGGTGGGACTCGGGCGTAGTTCGCCGCGCGCGAAGGCCCTACCTCGATTGCGTGCCAACAGAGCAGAGCTCGCTGTTCACCGCGACGCAGTCCGAACTCTTCGACGCTGCCTTCGGCAGCAACCCCGGCCGATTCCCTCTCCCCGCCGCCACCGATTCGCGAGAGAGCTGGTTTCGCAGTGTCGCGTTGGCAGGCCAGGGGCGGTACAGCGCCGCCGAAGTCGAGCTTCGGCGGCATCGACCCCACAGCCAGGAACTTCGGTCGCTGCACGCCTCGACCAGAGCATCGTGGTTGCGTCAGGTGGGCGAACACGAGCGAGCCCGCCGCTTCGACGGCATCGCGGTCTTTCTCGTCGGACTCGTGGGACCGCCGACATCGACGGACGCGACAGAGGCCCGTAGCGATGCGCTGACCGGCCTGGCCGCAGATGCATTGGGAAGCGGACGTTTTCATCTCGCGGACGCCCTGCTGGCCCGCAGTACGGAGCAATGGCAGGGCCGCGTCGGTCGGGGGCTGTGGCGTCCCGCACTGCGAGCGGCGTGGGTGGCGGCCGAGCTGG
>NZ_BAOX01000362.1:0-4365 GCF_000813105.1 Rhodococcus sp. BS-15
ACCGGAGCGGTCATCGCCACCCAGATCGCGCCGATACCCTACCCCGACGAACGCTATCGAACCGAGGTGTTCTGGTGGGACAGAACAACACTCGCCTTCAACGCCGATCTGGCCACCTGGCGCCGGATGCGACACAACACGGTCACCCTGCTCGCACACCGCCGCGCAGCCGTCGAACTCCCGGAAGCAGTCGCATCATGAACGATCGAAACACACCCGGCCACTACTGGAAGCCTGTGATATTCGACGAGACGGACGCCACACAGCGCGCCGCACTCGACGAACTCAGACGCGATCCGACCCTCACATTTCTGGACGAGCGGAAGACGCAGAGAAAGGGCTTGCACTCACTGCTTCCCAGCCCTGAGCAGAGCCTTCTCGACGAAAACGAAAGGTGGGTATTCTTTCCCTGGCGAAAAACTGTCGTCGCCGTACTCGGACCCCACTCGTTTCGACACCTGAGGCTGGACAGAAACAGGAACAAGATAACCCTCGCGGAACAGAATTCCTTGGGAGATCTCACGATAGGAATCATCGGACTCAGCGTCGGGCACGCCATTGCCCACACCCTCGCACTCGAGGGAATCTGCGGGACGCTTCGCCTCGCAGATTTCGACGAGATCGAACTTTCCAACCTCAATAGAATTCCGGCGTCCATCCTCGATCTCGGCGTCAACAAAGCAGTCGTCGCTGCCCGACGCATTGCCGAAATCGACCCGTATCTACGCGTCGAAATCGCCGAGGACGGCATCACCGAGAACACCATCGACGACTTCTTCGACGGACTCGACCTGCTCGTCGAGGAATGCGATTCCCTCGACGTCAAGGTCCGCGCCCGCGAGGCAGCCCGGTCGCGACGCATCCCGGTACTGATGGAGACCTCCGACCGTGGACTCCTCGACGTCGAACGCTTCGACCTCGAACCCGACCGCCCGGTGTTCCACGGCGTCCTCGGTGAGATCGACTCGACGAGCCTGCGAGGGCTGGGCACCCGCGACAAGATCCCGATCGTGCTGGATCAGCTCGACGCCTCGCTGCTCTCGGCCCGCATGGCCGCTTCGATGGTGGAGGTGAGCGAAACGATCGAGACCTGGCCGCAATTGGGCGGCGACGTTCAACTCGGCGGGGCCACCATCGCCGCAGCCGTTCGACGCTTCGGCACCGGAGCGCACCTGCCCTCCGGACGAATCCGCATCGACCTCGACACCCATCTCGACGCGCTCGCGCCCCCGAACCCGACGCGTAGGGCGCAGCAGCCCTCGGACGATACCGCCGTCGACGCTCACCCCACCTCCGTCGATCCCGACGCGCTCGTTCTCGACGCTGCCCGCCGAGCGCCGTCCGGTGGAAACAGTCAGCCGTGGACGTTCACCCGAGACGGACGCACCGTGCGGATCGGGGTCGATCGTTCACGAACCTCGACCCTCGACATCGCCTTCCGCGGCAGTTACGTGGCAGTCGGTGCGGCCGCCTTCAACGCGCGAGTGGTGGCCACCGCGCAGGGCAGACTCGACCGCTCCGATGTCGACGAGCACGGAGTCGAGATCACGCTGAGTGCGGGCGGCCCACGACCCATCACCGATCGACGCCTGCTCGACGGCGTTCTCGAGCGGTGCACCAACCGGGAAATGGGTACCGGCGCACCCCTGGACGCGGACATCGCCGCCGACATCGTCGCTGCGGCAGCAGCAGAAGGTGGACGGGCAGTGCTGCTGACGGCACCCGAATCCATGGCCGCGGCCGCGGATATCCTCGCCGCCGCGGATCGAATCCGGTATCTCACACCGCACCTGCACCGAGACATGTTCTCCGAGTTGCGCTGGCCGGGAGATCTCGATCCCGATCGGGGAATCGAGGTGTCGACCCTGGGGATCGACGACGCGGACCTGTCCAAGCTCGAGATCGTCAAGCGCCCGGACGTCATGGAACTCGTGCATGCCTGGGACGCCGGCGCGGCACTGGGGACCGATATGCGCGATCGAGTGCTGTCGAGTTCGGCACTTGCAGTGGTCGTCGTACCCGGATCGACCGCAGAACATTACATCAGAGGAGGATATGCAACGGAGAACGTTTGGGTAACTGCGCATTTGCGCGGTGTGGCAGTGCAACCGGTTTCTCCTGCGTTCCTCTACGCACGGGCCGCGGAAGAGTATCGACAACTCTCGATGCACCACGCAGAAGCATTGCAGCAGTTGAGTTTCGAGTTCCGCGCACTGCTCGAGCTCGAAAACACCGAGTCCGTTGCACTGGTGTTGCGGCTCAGTTGCGCCCCGAAAACCGCGATACATAGTCGCAGACTTCCTGTTTCAGCGTCTGTATCGGGGTAGAGTTCCGGCGAAGACCAGGGGGAACAGTCCTGCGCTGAGTCTACGAGAGGCGGGAGTGGGGCCCTGGAGCACAACCGGACGCTCGAGGTCCTCGTCACCGGCGTCGCAACCGAACTCATGGGAGTCGATGCGGCGACGGTGCGCGAGGCCTACGAATCCGTACTGCGGCAACTCGTGGACTACCTCGGCATCGACTTCAGCTTCCTCCGGCACAACGATTTCGAGGCCAGAGCCACCAGACTCACCGCGGAATGGCCACCTCGACTGACCGTGCCCGATCCGGATCCACTGGCAGTGGTCTACTTCGACGACGCAGACTCGGTATTCCGCCTGGCCGAAACACTGACCGAACCGGCAGTGTTTCGGCCGGATCCGGAACAGGAGGACTACCGCCGACGCGTCGAGCAGGGGTCGGGATTCTCCGCAACCTCGATGGCCGTCGTTCCACTGCTGCACTCCGGACGCACCACCGGCATCCTCGGCTTCATCAAGATCGGTGACCGAAGTTGGTCCGAGGCAGAACTCAACGCGCTCAAAGCAATTGCGGCCCTGCTCTCTCAACTGCAGTCGCGGGTGATCGCCGAAGAACAACTTCGATTCTCGGCGCTGCACGACCACCTCACCAAGCTGCCGAACCGCACGGCCCTCGCACAACACCTCCGCGAACGGCTCGACCCGTCCATGCCCGGCCCCGTCGCGGTGATGCACATCGACCTCGATCGACTCAAAGCACTGAACGACTTTCTGGGCCACCTCGCCGGAGACCATTACCTCGAGACCATCGCCGATCGACTGCAGAGCTTCGTCGGCAAGTCGGCCGGTCTCGTCGCGCGCCTGGGCGGCGACGAATTCCTGGTTGTGCTGGCCGGGCCCTGCTCGGCCCGCGTCGCGACACACCACGCCGAGATGATCGCCGATGCCATGAACGCCCCCGTCACCCTCGGAGTCGAACGCATCAGCAGAAGCGCGAGCATCGGAATCGCCTTCGGCCAACCGGGCAAGCACACCGCCGAGTCGCTTCTGCGGCAAGCAGATCAGGCCGCCCTCGTGGCCAAACGCGCAGGCGGCCACGACATCGCCCTGTTCACCGAAGAGATGCACGCCGAAGCCGAACTCCGCAACGACGTCGAAATCCATCTGCGCGACGCCATCGCAGGTGACTCACTCACCCTGCATTTCCAGCCCGAGGTGGACCTCGTCACCGGACGCATCACCGCAGTCGAAGCACTGATCCGATGGCAACACCCCACCCGCGGACTACTCCCCCCATCCGCATTCATCCCGGTAGCCGAGGAGACGAACCTCGCCGGAGAACTCGGCCGCTGGGTCCTCGACCGCGCCTGCCGCACCCTCGCCGACTGGCAACGCGAAATCCCCCACCTCGACATCGCGATGCGCGTCAACATATCCCCCGTCCAACTGGTGACCAACGGATTCGTCGGAGCCGTC
Organism: Rhodococcus sp. BS-15; assembly: GCF_000813105.1. Taxonomy (NCBI): domain Bacteria; kingdom Bacillati; phylum Actinomycetota; class Actinomycetes; order Mycobacteriales; family Nocardiaceae; genus Rhodococcus; species Rhodococcus sp. BS-15. Next base: position 3,777 of record NZ_BAOX01000362.1, read on the forward strand.
GCCAGAGCACTCACGGAGTTCTCGATAGCCGGGCCCGATCTCTGCCTCGAGATCACCGAAGTGGCAGTGGTACAAGACCTTTCCCGCACCCGTGTGACACTCCGCGAACTCCGCGAGCTCGGCGTGCAAGTGGCCATAGACGACTTCGGCACCGGATACAGCTCCCTGTCGCACCTCAAGGAACTCCCCGTCGACACACTCAAGATCGACCGCGCCTTCGTCACCGACCTCGGAGCCAGAGACACCGGCGACCTCGCCATCGTCCAATCCATCATCGGACTCGCCGACGCATTCGGACTGAACATCATCGCCGAAGGCGTCGAAACACAGACCGCCAGAAAAACCCTGATCGAACTGGGCTGCACCCGCGCACAGGGATACCTGTTCTCCAAGCCGGTAGCCGCACACGACGCCCTCACCCTGCTGCACGGCGTGCGAATCGACATCTGAACGCCCTGCTAACCTGACACCCGCACCACACGCCGGTGTAGTTCATTGGTAGAACGCGACCTTCCCAAGGTTGAGAGGCGGGTTCGATTCCCGTCACCGGCTCCACTCCTGCCCCTCTCAAGTCGTTCCTGCAGGCTCC
>NZ_BAOX01000361.1:0-4379 GCF_000813105.1 Rhodococcus sp. BS-15
CCACCGCCTGCGACCGCCCTTGACGAACAACGGAAACGTCATCGTCTCGGACGCCGCGACCAACTCGTCCACGTCGGACGACGGTTCCGACGACGCCAGCACCGGAAGTCCTGCAGCCTTGGCCGCCGCGATGGCCCGCGCCTTGTTGCCGGTCAGCTCGAGCACGTCGGCGGACGGGCCGACGAAGGTGATGCCTGCCTCGGCGCACGCTGCGGCCAGATCCGGGTTCTCGGAAAGGAATCCGTACCCGGGGTACACCGCGTCCGCGCCGCTGCGCTTGGCAGCGGCGACGATCTCGTCGACCGAGAGATACGCGCGAACGGGATGCCCCTTCTCCCCGATCTGATACGCCTCGTCGGCCTTCGTCCGGTGCACCGAGTTCCGGTCCTCGAACGGGAACACCGCAACTGTCGAGGCCCCGAGTTCATAGGAGGCACGGAAGGCGCGGATGGCAATTTCACCGCGGTTGGCAACCAAAACTTTGGAGAACATTGGCTCAACTTACCCGGCAGCGTGAGTCACCGAGGTGTACTGATCTCATCATGCGGGACGAGGCGGTCGATTTCCTCCACTGAAACGGTGCAGTGAGTCCCTAGGTCAGGACTTCTGCAAATAGTCGACTCGATCCGATCGCCAAGCCGACCGCATCATCGACGCGATGCCGGGATCGTTCGCCAGCGACGGGTCCCGCGCGAACAGGGACCGTGCACAGTCCTGTGCGTCGGCGATGATGTCCTCGTCGTCGATGAACGAGAGCAGCCGCAACCCACTGACCGTGCCCGACTGTGCAGCACCGAGAACGTCGCCCTCGCGACGAGTGGCCAGGTCCAGCTTGGCCAACTCGAAACCGTCGTTGGTCGCTGCCACCGCTTCGAGCCGGGCGAAGGATCCGCCCGCGGGGCTGAGATAGCTGATCATGATGCACAGGCCCTGGTGCCCGCCTCGGCCGATCCGGCCTCGCAACTGATGCAGTTGGCTCACGCCGAATCGGTCCGCATCCATGATGACCATGACCGTCGCGTTCGGAACATCCACTCCGACTTCGACCACGGTGGTGCAGACCAGGACGTCGATCTCGCCGGAGTTGAACTCGGACATGGTGATGTCCTTGTCGTCTCCCGACAGTCGTCCGTGCAGCAGCCCCACCCGCAGATCGTGCATCGGTCCGGTGGAGAGGGTCTCGTACAGGTCCATCGCAGCCGTCGTCTCGGGGCCGTCCTCCGAGCTCGCGCTCTTCTTCTTCGCAGCGCTCTTCTTCCCGGTCTCCGCGTCCTCGTCGTCCCCGATGCGGGAGCACACCACGTAGGCCTGGCGACCGGCTGCCACCTCCTCGTGAATTCGCTGCCACGCTCGTTCCACCCAGCCCGGCTTGTTCCTGGCGGGTACCACGTTGCTGACGATGGGCGACCGGCCGCGGGGCAGTTCGGTGAGCACCGACGTCTCGAGGTCACCGAGGGTCGACATCGCGATGGTCCGTGGGATGGGGGTCGCAGTCATCACCAGCAGGTGCGGACTGGTGTTGTCGCGAGCTTTCGCGCGCAACGCATCTCGTTGCTCGACGCCGAACCTGTGCTGTTCGTCGACGACGACCATCGCGAGGTCGAGGAATTCGACTCGGTCCTCGATCAGGGCGTGGGTACCGATCACGATGCCCGCGTCACCGGTGACGGCATCGAGCAGCGCGGACCGCTTGGCCGCCGTGGACATCGAGCCGGTCAACAGGGCGACCTTGGTGGCCAGCTCGTGCGATCCTAGTTCCCCGCCGGCCGCGAGGCTCCCGAGCATCGACCGAACAGAGCGCGCGTGTTGCGAGGCGAGAACTTCCGTCGGTGCCAGCAGCGCACACTGATGCCCGGCATCGATCACCTGCAGCATCGCCCGCAGCGCAACGATCGTCTTGCCCGAGCCGACCTCACCCTGCAACAGCCGCGACATCGGATGTGGTGCCGACAGATCGTGGGCGATCTCGGCTGCGACCTGGTGCTGGCCGGCCGTCAACTCGAACGGCAGACGCCGATCGAACTCCGCGGCGATACCGTCGGTGATCGGTGGGCATCGCGCTGCCACCCGGGTGGATGAGTCGCGTCGCGGTCGGCGAGGACGAGCTGAACGGCGAGCGCCTCGTCGAACTTCAACCGCTCTCGCGCAGAGTCCTTGTCCTGTGCGGTATCCGGGAAATGGACCGACCGAAGCGCGGTGTCGATGTCGACGAGACCGCGCTGCGCACGTACCGACTCGGGCAGTGGATCGACCACGTCGTCGAGTTGGTCGAGCACCTGCCGAACGCAGCGCATGAAGGTCCAGCTCTCGACGTCCTTCGCGGCCGGGTAGATGGGCACGAATGCTCGATCGAACACCGACATGTCGACGGCTCCGGAGGAATCGACCGAGCCACGAGCGAGTCCGGCCAGGGTGCCGCCGCCGACGATTCGTCCTGCAGGCACGACGGCCCCGTCGTTGTCGTCTCCGCCGAGAATCACGTAGCTGGGGTGCGTGAGATTCCACCGTTTGCCGAAGTACTTGACCTTGCCCGAGAACATTCCTCGGCGACCGGGCACCAGAACGTGCTTGAGCTTGTGTGGACTGAAGAAGGTGGCGTCGATTCGCTGTCCGTCGGCGGCGAGTGTCACTGCGAGGAACTGACCGTTGCGGTTCTTCATCGAACGCAGCGTCGCGGACTCGATCGTGGCGACGATGGTGATGTGCTCGCCCTCGGGCGGCTCCTTCTCCCCCAGCTCCGAACCGTGCGTCATGTAGCGGTGCGGATAGTGCCGAAGCAGTTCCTCGACGGTGTGAATACCGAAGACGTCTGCCAGCGGCGTCGCCGCCGCGGCTCCGAGGACGTGATCGAGCGGGTCCACCAGCGTTGCCATTGTCCGAGATTCCCTATTCCACTCCGAATTGCACGAGATCCCCCGGCTGCCCACCTGTGTAGACCACCACGTCGACTCCGGGATGTGCTCCCGACACGTATTCGGCCAGCCGATCACCGAAGCCATCCGATGCCTGGGCCCCGACGAGCACCGTCACCAACTCCCCTCCCGTGGCCAGGAGCTGATCGAGCAACCGACACCCCGCATCGAGCGGACGAGCGGCGACGATCACCACCTCCTGCCCTGCGAGCCCGATGCAGTCGCCCGGCTCGCACGTGCCGACCCACGTCAGCGATCGCTCCTGTGCGATACGTAGAGAACCCCACCTCGTGCCCGCCGCGGCCTCGGACATCGTGAACGCGTCGTCGACTGCGGCCCGGGCGGCGTCGTGTACGGCGAGCGCGGCCAAACCCTGCACCATCGCCGAGCACGGCAACATCACGACGTCTTTGCCGTCCGCTCGGGCAGCTGCGCCGACGGCAACGAGTTCCTGCGCGGACAACGCGCCGTTCGGTAACACCAATACCTCGCGATGCTTCATCCCGACGATCGCTCGATGCAGCACCGAGGAGTCGATCGCCTCGTCGCACCGCACCACCGTCGCGCCTTCCTGAACGTAGAGATCCGCGGCACCGTCACCGGCCACCAGCGCCAAAATATCTCGACCCACCGACAACGCTGCTCCGTCGTGCGCTTCGAAGCTCACCGCTCCGGCGAACTCGGCGAGACCGAAACACGAGATACGCACTCCGCGAACATCTCCGGCCGCGATTCCTCGATCGACGGCACCACCGGGGTCGGTGGTGTGCACGTGCGCGGACCAGGCCCCGGAACCGTCACCGGCCACCACGACCGAATCTCCGATGTCGGCCAGAGCCCGGCGAAGTTCCGCCGCCCTCGCGTCGTCGGGGCCGTGCACGACGTAGACCACCTCGTACCCGAGGGGGCGAGGTGACCCGTATCCCGACACCGCCTCGGGTGCACCGCCGCAGTCCGACGAGACGTTCGACGCATCACCGACCGTCCGGCGTTCGTGCTCGTGCGGGCGACGGTATCGCCGGCGCGGCGGAGTGCGGCCGATCACCACCTCCACGAGCGCATCGACGATCACCGAGAGACCGAGTGCGCCTGCGTCCACGACCCCCGCCTCCCGGAGCTCGGCCAGTTGGTCCGTCGTGCTGTCGACAGCGCGAGCGGTGGCCTCGGCGATGTCGACCACCAGCGTGGAGAGGCTGACATTGGCATCGTGGCTGAGGCTTCGCGATCGGCGGCGGCCAGAACAGTGAGCATCGTGCCCTCGACGGGAACGCTGACCGCTCCCGCGACCAGGACTTTCGCGCGTCGCAACATCGCCTGGATCGACACCGTGTCCAGCGGGCCGTCCGCTGCAGCCTCGGCAACAGCGCGCAACAGCTGAGAGACGATCACTCCCGAGTTGCCCCGCGCACCCGCCACTGCCCCCCACAGCCAGTGCCCCGGCCGACGGCGCGGCGTCCGCAGTGGGCC
>NZ_BAOX01000360.1:0-4383 GCF_000813105.1 Rhodococcus sp. BS-15
AGGTGCTCGAGCTGTTCAAGATGCCGCAGAAGAACGCGCAGGGCATAAAGAGCACGCTGCACAACCTGGCTGCCCGCTACGCCTGACCTGGATCTATTCTGACCGGCATGCCGATCGATCCCGACACCAAGAACTGGACCTGGGTACTCGAGCGAGCGTGCCCGGACTGCGGGTTCGACTCGAGTGCCGTCGACTACGACGACATACCGGACCTGATCCGCGCCGACGTCGAACGTTGGGAGGCGGTGCTGCAGCGCAACGACGCGCCAGTGCGCCCCGACGACTCGACGTGGTCCGCGCTCGAGTACGCCGCGCACGTACGCGACGCGCACCGCATCTTCCGCACCCGGCTCGCGTTGGTGTTGACCGAGGACGATCCCGAGTTCGAGAACTGGGACCAGGACGCCACCGCGCTGGCCGAGGACTACAACGCACAGAATCCCGCGACAGTCGCATCGGAACTCGGCGAAGCCGCGCGCACCCTGGCCGACGATTTCGCCGCTGTACCGCCGGAGGATCGGCATCGGACCGGTCGGCGCAGCGACGGGTCGAACTTCTCCGTCGAATCACTGGCTGCTACTACATTCACGACCCCATCCATCATCTGTGGGACGTGCGGGGCTGAGCCGAATTCGGTGGAACTATCCTGGGTGTTCGAACCACACTGTTACGACCGAACCCCGGCACCGAACCGACTTCACGAAGGGGCCCACTATGCCTGCCCGCATCGAGCTCGCCCGCGTCGATCTACGCGGACGAACTCCATCCACCGCCGAACTACGCGGCGCACTTCCCCGAGGCGGAGTGGATGTCGATTCGGTGCTGCATCAGGTTCGCCCCGTCGTCGACGCCGTCCGGGACCGCGGCACCGAGGCTGCGCTCGAGTTCAGTGAGAAGTTCGACGGCGTCCGGCCGGACCGCGTTCGCGTCCCGCAGGAAGAACTGGTCAAGGCCCTCGCAGAGCTCGATTCCGATGTTCGGGCCGCCCTCGAGGTCGCCATCGAACGTACGCGCCTGGTGCACTCCGATCAGCGCAGAACCGACCACACCACCCAGGTGGTACCCGGCGGCACCGTGACCGAACGCTGGATCCCCGTCGATCGCGTCGGCCTGTACGTGCCCGGCGGCAACGCCGTGTATCCGTCGTCGGTCGTGATGAACGTGGTGCCCGCGCAGATCGCAGGCGTCGGGTCTCTAGTGGTGGCGTCGCCGCCGCAGAAGAACTTCGGCGGCCTGCCCCACCCCACCATCCTTGCTGCGGCGCAACTGCTCGGCGTCGACGAGGTCTGGGCCGTCGGCGGCGGTCAAGGTGTCGCGCTGCTCACCTACGGCGGCGTCGACACCGACGGCGGCGAGTTGGCTCCGGTCGATCTGATCACCGGTCCCGGCAACATCTACGTCACGGCCGCCAAGCGCCTGTGCCGCTCGCTCATCGGAATCGACTCCGAGGCAGGGCCCACCGAGATCGCGATTCTCGCCGACGCCACCGCGGACCCGCTCCACGTCGCAGCAGACCTGATCAGCCAGGCCGAACACGACGTCATGGCGGCCAGTGTGTTGGTCACCGACAGCATCGAACTGGCCGATGCCGTGGACCAGGCTGTCAACGCACAGATGGCGTCCACCAGGCATGCCGAGCGCGTGGCCACCGCACTGAACGGTAGCCAGTCCGGCATCGTGTTGGTCGACGACGTCACGCAGGGATTGGCCGTGGTCAACGCCTACGCCGCCGAGCACCTCGAGATCCAGACGAAGGACGCGTCCGACGTCGCAGCCCGCGTGCGCAGCGCTGGAGCGGTGTTCGTCGGAGCGTGGTCGCCGGTGAGCCTCGGTGACTACTGTGCCGGTTCCAACCACGTACTGCCGACGGCAGGATGCGCTCGGCATTCGTCCGGCCTGAGTGTGCAGACGTTTCTGCGCGGCATCCATGTGGTGGACTACAGCGCAGCTGCGCTGAAAGACGTTGCAGCGCACGTCATTGCACTGGCCAATGCCGAGGATCTGCCGGCCCACGGCGAAGCGGTGCGGCTGCGGTTCGAGGGGTTGCGTACCGGTGACGCGTCATGAGTGATGCGTTGGGACAGTCGGTCTCGCTGGACGACCTCCCGCTGCGCGAGGCCCTGATCGGCAAGTCGCCGTACGGAGCGCCGCAGCTCACCGTGCCAGTTCAGTTGAACACCAACGAAAATCCGCACCCGCCGACGCAGGCATTGATCGACGATGTTGCGGACTCCGTTCGGCTCGCGGCCGGGCAGCTGCACCGCTACCCGGATCGTGATGCGGACGCGCTGCGGGCCGACCTCGCTCGGTACCTCACCGAGCAGACCGGCTTCGCCGTCGACATCGCCAATGTGTGGGCGGCCAACGGCTCCAACGAGATTCTGCAGCAACTGCTGCAGGCCTTCGGGGGACCGGATCGCACCGCGCTGGGCTTCGTGCCGTCGTACTCGATGCACCCCATCATTTCGTCCGGGACGCAGACCGAATGGATTCCGGCGAAGCGTCGGGCAGATTTCTCGCTGGACGTCGACTACGCCGTCGGTGCCATCGAAGAACGTAAACCCGACGTCGTGTTCGTCACCAGCCCCAACAATCCGACGGGCCACAGCATCGACGAGGCGGACCTGCGCCGAATCCTCGACGCTGCACCGGGAATCGTGGTGGTCGACGAGGCCTACGCGGAATTCTCGTCTGCGCCAAGCGCGATCGGTTGATCGAGAGCTATCCCAGCAAGATCGTGGTCAGCCGAACCATGAGCAAGGCGTTCGCGTTCGCCGGCGGTCGGTTGGGATATCTGGTGGCTGCCCCGGCCGTCGTCGACGCAATGTTGTTGGTGCGCTTGCCCTATCACCTCTCGGTCGTCACGCAGGCAGCAGCGCGGGCGGCGCTGAGGCACGCCTCGGACACTCTCGGGAGCGTCGCCGAACTCTCCGCCGAACGAGATCGGGTGGCAGCGGCCCTCGGCCGCCAGGGTTACGACGTGGTGCCGTCCGACGCCAACTTCCTGCTCTTCGGCCGGTTCTCCGATGCGGCCGCGACGTGGCAGCGATACCTGGACGACGGCGTGCTCATCCGGGACGTCGGAATTCCCGGCTATCTACGCGTCACCATTGGACTGGCGCACGAGAACGACCGATTCCTCACCGTCAGCGCAGCACTCGCATCGACCGAAACAGCAGAGGCATCGAAGTGACCACTCCCGCTCCCCGCATCGCCAAGATCGAGCGCACCACCAAGGAATCCGACATCTCGGTCGAGCTGAATCTCGACGGCACCGGAATCGTGGACATTTCCACCGGCGTTCCGTTCTACGACCATATGCTCACCGCGCTCGGCACCCATGCTCGTTTCGACCTGACGGTGCGCGCGAAGGGCGACATCGAGATCGAGGCGCACCACACCGTCGAGGACACCGCGATCGTGCTCGGCCAGGCCCTCGGTCAGGCCCTCGGCGACAAGGCGGGCATCACTCGGTTCGGCGACTCGTTCATTCCGATGGACGAGACACTCGTGCATGCGGCCGTCGACGTGTCCGGTCGTCCGTACTGCGTGCACACCGGTGAGCCCGACTACATGGTGCACTCCGTCATCGGCGGCTACCCCGGCGTTCCGTACTCCACGGTGATCAACAAGCACGTGTTCGAGACGTTGGCGTCCAACGCACGGATCGCACTGCACGTCCGGGTGATCTACGGCCGCGATCAGCATCACATCACCGAAGCCGAGTTCAAGGCAGTGGCTCGGGCACTGCGTCAGGCCACCGAGTACGACCCTCGCGTGACCGGTGTGCTGTCCACCAAGGGAAGTCTGTGATCGGTCGATCGGCGCTCGTGCGTTGAGTGGCCTGAGCTCCATCCGTGGTCTTCCGGCCGCGATGGCCATGGGCGCGGCCTCGTTCGGCGGCTGGGGATTGCTGCTCCCGGTGGTTCCCCTCGCGGTGTCCCAGTCGGGGGCATCGGACGCGGTGGCAGCGGCCAGCACCGCGATCTTCATGGCCACGACGGTGATCACTCAGCTGTTCGTGCCGAGCATGCTGAGGCGAGTCGGCCACCGCGCGGTTCTGGCCGCCGGGTGTCTGCTCCTCGGGTTGCCCGCGCTGCTGTTCATCGTCTCCGTCGAGGCCGTACCGGCGCTGGCGGTGTCCGCGCTGCGGGGCACCGGTTTCGGAATGTTGACGGTCGCCGGTGCCGCCATTGTCGCCGAACTCGCTCCGACAGCGCTGCTCGGACGGGCCACGGGCGCGCAGGGGATCGCTGTCGCCTTGGCTCAGATGCTCACGCTGCCACTGGGTCTGGTGATTTTCGCGGCGAGTCCGACGGCCGTGTTCGTACTCGGTGCTCTGGTTCCCGCAGCAGGCCTGATCGGCGTGGCGCTGTTGCCGCC
>NZ_BAOX01000359.1:0-4404 GCF_000813105.1 Rhodococcus sp. BS-15
GATCCGTTGTCGGTGGTCAGCAGGAATGCGCCGTCGTCGCCGAAACTGGTGAGCGAGCGCAGTCGACCGTACGTACCCACCAGGGCGTCGGCCTCGTCGACGTACTCCGTGCCGTCCTCGGAGAGCTGGAGAAACAGGAGCTTCTCGTCCTGTTGACTCGATATCACCGCGGCCCCGTTCCAGGAACCCCATCCCGGTCCGTTCGCAAAGGTCAGACCGGGCGTCGCGATGGCGGGGCTACCCGAGCTCCACACCGCAGCGAGTGCTCCGGGCACGCGGGTGGGATCGGTCATCGGTACCGACTCGTCGTAGATGACCGGGAGTCGATCGGGACGGTATCCGTAGTTGCCGCCGGGCACCAGCAGGTTCAGCTCGTCGTCTCGGGAGGTGCCCTGCTCCACCTCGTAGATCTGACCGGTGTCGGGCCGAATCGCCAACCCCTGTACGTTCCGATGCCCCAGAGTGAAGATGCGATCCGGTGAACCCGCCGCGCCGGAACCGTCGGCGTTGATGTGCAGAACCTTGCCGCCCAACGAGTTCCGATCCTGCGGAACCGTCGGCGACGCCGTGTCTCCGGTGCCGACGTACAGGGTGCCGTCGGGATGAGCCAGAATTCGGCAGCCACCGTGGCGACCGCCGTCGGCGACGGGAATATCGTCGACGAGGGTGCCGGTGCGCGTCAGAGCCGTCCACCCCGGGTCCACGGTCCACGAGAGCACGGCGATGTGGTTGTCGCTGCCACCGCCCGCACTTCCGGTTCCGGCGCTACCGGTGCCGCCACCGCCGCCCTGAACGCCCTGGCACGTGTAGATCGTTCTGGAGGCGGCGAAATCCGTCGCGAGGGCAATGCCCATGAGGCCCGTCTCACCGGATGCGTACAGGTCGTCGAGGTCCGCGGCGAGCTCGCGGGTGGCACCGCCGACGTCGCGGATCACGAACCGCCCCGAGCGCTCTCCCGTCAGCACCGTTCCGTCCGGCGCGACCACCGCATCCCACGGCTTCGCGAGTCCGTCGAGCACGGTGGTGACCGTCAGATCGGGGAGCGGATCGGCCTGCGCCGTCGCGGTAGTCGTACCGGCAAGCGTCAGGAGGACGCTGGCAGCTATTACTCCGGAACTGGACACCAGCTTGTTCATCCACACTCCTGACGACGATCCGCGACCGGCCCGATATGACCGGTATCACATGATCTTAAACACACTCTTCAGGCGGCTCGCCGACTCACGACGCAATTCGTTGCCCGGGGTTCAGCCGACCTCGGGCGTGACGAGCAGTACCTGATCGTCGGATCCGTTGTCGGTGGTCAGCAGGAAGCCGCCGTCGCTTCCGAAGGGGGTGAGCGAACGCAGCCTGCCGTAGGTGCCTTCCAGCGCCTCCGCCTCGGCGACGTACTCGGTTCCGTCCTCCGACAAAGCCAGGAAGACGAGCTTCTCGCCCTGCTGACTCGAGATCACCGCGGCACCGTTCCAGGACCCCCACTGCTCACCCTCGGTGAACGTGACGTCGGGGGTGGCGATGGTCGGATCACCCGAACTCCACACTGCGGGCAGGGCACCGGGAACCCGATCGGGGTCGGTCATGGGAACCGATTCGTCGTAGACCGACGACCGTCGATCGGGGCGATAGCCGTAGTTGCCGCCCGGCACCAACAGGTTGAGCTCGTCGTCGCGGCTCGTCCCCTGCTCGACCTCGAATATTTGATCGGTCCCGGGACGGATCGCCAGTCCCTGCACATTGCGATGACCGAGAGTGAAGATGCGATCCGGTGCATCAGCTGCAGCGGTGCCGTCTGCGTTGACGTGTAAAACCTTGCCGCCCAGCGAGTTTCGATCCTGAGGAACAGTGGGGCTCGCAGTGTCCCCGGTACCGATGTACAGCGTGCCGTCAGGATGAGCCAGGATGCGGCAGCCACCGTGACGCCCGCCGTCGGCGACCGGAATGTCGTCGACGAGAGTGCCGGTTCTCGTCAGGGCCGTCCACTCCGGGTCCACGGTCCACGACATCACGCCGATGTTGTTACCTGCGTCGCCGCGCACACCCTGACAGGTGTAGATCGTTCGCGACGCGGCGAAATCGGTAGCCAGTGCGATTCCCATGAGTCCGGTCTCGCCGGCGGCGTAGAGGTCGCCGAGGTCCGCGTTCAGTTCACGCTGGACTCCCGCGGAGTCGCGGATGACGAACCGGCCGGAGCGCTCTCCGGTCAGCACCGTGCCATCGGAAGCAGCCACCACGTCCCAGGGTTTGTCGAGGCCGTCGAGCACGGTGGTGACCGACAGGTTCGGCAGCGGACCGGCAGGCGCGCCCGGGGAGGGAGCAGCTTCCGAAGAAGAGCCCGGCGATGACGAGGTCGCGGACGAGTCGGTCGGCCCTGCGCTACCGCCCTGTTCGGTGGTGTCCGCCGAACAGGCCGCTACCAAGGCGACGCTCATGGCGATGACCGCTGCGCCGGTGACCGGTTTCTTCACGAGCGCTCCTGACGAATTTCGGTGAGTCCCATTTTTCCGCTATTACCGTTTTCGCGACTTCCGAACCACCGACCGAGCGCGGTCGTGGTCAGGACACCAGTCGATACCCGGCTTCGGCGACAGCGGCATCCACCGTCGCGGTATCGAGCGTCGAATCACTGCTCACCACGACCGCACCGGAATTCACGTCGACGTCGACGCCGGTGACTCCCGAGATCTCCGATACTTCTTCTCTCACCGACGCTGCGCAATGCCCGCACGTCATGCCCTCGACCGAATATGTCGTCTGCATCTGGCTTTTCTCCTCTTCCGTCAGGAACGAACCAGGCGCGCGATGGCCTCGGAGGCCTCTTTCACTTTCGCGTCCGCCTCGGGTCCGCCGTGTTTCGCGGCCTCCACGACGCATCCCGCGAGGTGGGCGTCGAGCAGCTTCAACGAGACCGACTGCAGCGCCTTGGTCACCGCGGACACCTGGGTGAGGACGTCGATGCAATAGCGGTCGTCTGCGACCATTCTCGATATCCCGGCCACTTGACCCTCGATACGACGCAATCGCTTCAGCAGATCGTCCTGCTCGGCACTGTAGCTGCTCATAACGCCCACCATACCCCTACCCGGTAGGGGGTGCACCTCTCGACAGGAGTCGACGGACGCCGTCGACCATGAGCAGTGCGGCCACGGTGACGATCAGGGCGGCGAGCGCGATCCAGGACCCCGAGTAGAACGTTCCCGAATACGCCGGGGACACATCGGGAACCGCGGGAAACTCGGTGGTGCGCACCCCGGCGTTCCAGCACGCCACAGCTCCGATCACCGCGAGCAGAGCCAGCACCAGCTCCGCCCACCCGAGGGACTTCCTCACAGGTACTCCCGCTTCGCCGTTTCCAGCGCCGCACGCAACCCGTCGTCGTCCTTCGCCCACGCCTGCACCAGTCCGCCGCCCACCAGACGCAGCCCGATGCCGTGACGCTTGCGCGGGACACCCGACAGTTCCCCTAGTACCCGCGCGGTCTCCCATCTCTTCGGCTCGTAGTCACCGTCGGCGTACTCGGCCGGGGGCAGTATGTCGTCTATCTCGACCAGGTCGACGGTCTCGGTTCCCTGACGCAGCCGTCGGGTGGTGAGTTCGACACTGACGTGCATCCGCGCGGCGCGGAGCTGGACGTACGTGAGACCGACGAGAATCAGCGAGAACAGCGCGAGGGCGAACCAGTGGATGACCGGTCCGGATGCGAGTTCGACCGCGAGCACCACCAGGCAGAACACCGGTCCCCACGCCAGCATGCGCCACCGCCCACCGGGCTCGTGGAAGAGCACGGGGTCGTCGGTGGGGGTGTCGCTACTCATCTCACTGCTCACGGACGAACCACTCCCGCGCCGACGGCCGGTAGACCAGAACTGCTGCGACCACCAACGCGACGGTGATCACCAACAGCACGAACGGAAAGACCAGCGCGGCGAACGTCAGCAGCAGCGCAACGGCTCCGGACAGCGCTACCAGGGCGCGTCGGAACCTGCGGTCGCCGCCGCGAACCGGGCCCGACATCAGACCGACGGCCAGCCCGACCACGCCGAAGATCACGCCGAGTCCACGAAAGACCGTCAGGAAGGAATCGATCTGTTCGTCCGTCGCACCGCCGGTGGTGAACGATGCGCGGATCTGGTCGGCGGGAAGCGTCAGGGCGATCATGCACACGACGATGAGCAGCACCGCCGAGGCCAACCACAGCCAGTAGGCAGCGGAAACCACTCGGGGCCGGGCGATCGGTGCGTCGGTGTCTGCGCTCACGCCAGACATCCTGCCACCGCGGGCGAGCTGCGCGTTCGGCCGGCAGAGATTCTTTCGCCGACGCGGCGCTCAGCCTGCAGAAATTCCCAGCGCCATGATCGCGATGCGGCCGAGACGGCGAGCAGCAACCCGAGCAGGGCCCAGCCGGGG